>PFOY01000032.1 GCA_002792755.1 Candidatus Nomurabacteria bacterium CG_4_10_14_0_2_um_filter_30_12 | reverse complement strand
TCCTTCTATGGGTAAGACTACTCTCGCACTCGACATAGCTCGTATGTCTTCTATTGTCCATGAAAAATCAGTATTAATATTTTCTTTAGAAATGTCATCACAACAACTCGTAGATAGAATGCTATCTGCACAATCACGTGTAAATGCATGGAATCTACGTACAGGACATCTTTCTTCCGATAGAGATTTCTCACAACTTCGTGATTCATTAGATAAACTTTCAAAAGCTAAAATATATATAGATGATCAGCCAGGAAATTCAATAGTACGAATGAAAGCTCTTTCTCGTAGATTAAAAATGGAAAAGGGGCTTGATCTTATTGTCGTCGACTATTTACAGCTTATGACTACTTCTAAAAATTATGATTCTATGGTCAACCAGGTGACAGAAATTTCAAGATCACTCAAAAGCCTTGCCAAAGAGCTCGATGTTCCTGTACTTGCTCTTTCTCAGCTTTCTCGTGCCGTAGAGAGTCGTGGAGGTAAGCCAAGGCTGTCAGACCTTCGTGATTCAGGATCTATAGAACAAGATGCCGATGTTGTGATGTTTATTCACAGAGAAGATAAAGGAAAAGATGAATCTGAAAAGACAAATATTGCTGAAATATTAATCGAAAAACACCGAAATGGCCCTACTGGTAAAGTTGATCTTTACTTTGATGAGAAAACTACTACTTTCTTAAATCTTGAAAAAAGTAGTTTAAGTGAATTTACACAGCCAAAAGTATTAGGAGATTTAGATGAATTTTAAAATTTTACATAGTTCTTTTTAAAAGCCTTGGTAGGAGTGACGACGACGGACAGAGAAAATTTTTAGCAAAAAATTTTTATGCTTTTTAAAAGAAGCTATGAAAATTTTAAAATTCATAAATATCAATAATTAAAATATGAACACAATAGAAAAATTAACAGAAATATTCAAAGAATTCCCAGGCATTGGAGAGCGACAAGCAAAACGTTTTGTTTATTTTTTAATATCTAGAGATAAAAGTTATTCGGAAAATTTATCTGAATCAATTAAAGATTTAAAAAAAGAAATATCACAATGTAACGAATGTTTTAAATTTTTTCTTCTAAATTCCAATAAAGGTAAATTGTGTGAAATTTGTGCAAGTCCAAATATAGATTCTTCTACCTTAATGATAGTTGAAAAAGACTCAGATCTAGAAAGTATAGATAAAAGTGGAATCTATAATGGTAAATATTTTATATTAGGAGGACTCGTCCCAATTGTTGAAAAAAACACAAATAAAAGAGTAAGAATAGATGGACTTTTAGAAAGAATCAAAAAAGATGGAAAAAACCCGACAAAGGATGGGCAAGTCTTAAAAGAAATTATCCTTGCTTTTTCATTAAATCCTCAAGGCAACCATACTGATTTTTATATTCGAAATCAAATTGAAAATATAATAAAACCTCTTAATATAAAAATATCCTCGCTCGGTAGAGGTCTCTCCACTGGTACAGAGTTAGAATATTCCGACAACGATACTCTCAAAAATGCTTTGAAAAATAGACAATAAGTTGTATAATATATTTTATGATAAAAAATATAATTTTTGGAATTATTATAATAATTTTGGGAACAGTAATTTTTTCACTTAATAAAAAAGTGTCAGAAACAGTGACTACACCAACTCCCATTAATACGACTTATCAATCAGTAGAAGAAAAACAATGTAAAAATTCAAATGGTGAATGGATTACGGATGGAATGTTGCAAAAATTTAGATGTATATACACATACTCTGATGCTGGAAAAACTTGTACATCATCAAACCAATGCTCATCTTCTTATTGCGTTGGAGAAATAAAAAATAAAACAATTATTGGCACATGTAAAAAAAATGATAGCCCTTTTGGTTGTCGTCAAACTATTGAGGATGCACGTCTTGGTGGAGGTGAAATATGCGTTGATTAAAAAAACTAAAATACTTAAATACTGCTATCGCTAAGTTTAAATATTATATGATTTAGCTAATTTAAATGTTTTAATACATTCTTTTAGTTTAATTTCATTTATATAATCTAAAAAATCTTTTGGAAGTGGAGATGGTCCAACCCAAACACTTCTTTGAATCATTTCATAATTAAATTCTTTCAAATGATAACGAAACCACTCTCTTTCTGCTTTTTTAGTTTCTGGAATATCAAACATCACAAGTAAATTTTTTGGTGCTGCTTTTTGAAACGGTGAATCAAAAGTCACAAGTCGAACTTTTTTATTTTCAACATATTTTCTTCCATTTTGAGATAACAAAATTATGCTATTCTTTTTCGAAATATAACCACTTTTATTTAATCTATATAATGCATTGTTTATAGATTGTTTTTTATAAGGAAAAATTGCTGGTAAACCAAGAATACTAACTGACATACCTTTATATTTATATTTTGGTTCAAAAAGAAATTTTAAAATTTTACTTTCAATACTCAATTTCTGCGATAGCATAATTTGAGTATAGCATATCTATAAAAAAATTCCCAAGTTTATTCGCGAATTTTTTTATTTTATATCTAAGATTTTTACTTTAAAGAAAGGTTGACGATGACCATTTCTCTTTAAATAACGAGATTTTTGTTTATATTTCAAAACTAAAACTTTTCTAGCACGGCCAATCCCAACTATAAGAGCATCTACATCAGCACCCACGATATAAGGTGTACCAATAGTAGTATTTTTACCATCATCCACAAGAAGAACTTTATCAAAAACAACCTTGTCTCCAACTTTGTATTCTCCCTTTATTTTTTCAATAGAAACTACATCGTCTTTTGAGACCTTATATTGCTTTCCACCTGTTTGTATAACTGCAAATTTCATATAACTCATATTATATGAAATCAGCCAAAAATGCAAGTTTACCTCATTTTTTATTCTTAAAAATTAAAAAACAAGACAATTTCTTTCTTAGAAAAAACTTGGCTAGACCCCATATTTCTGTTATAATGAAATCCATATGCAAACAAAAATTATTGAAAGATATTTTTTCTTCATTTTATTATTCGCTACTTTTATTTTTTCTTTTTTGATTTTTCGTCCATTTTGGATAGTATTAGTACTCAGTATTTCATTTTCCATAGTACTTTACCCTATTTATGGATGGTTTAATAAAAAATTACCAAATTGGCTATCATCTATCATTACTGTACTTCTATTTATCATAGTAATCAGTATTTTACTTTTTGGAATAGGTGTCGTTGTTTTTAATCAAAGTCAGAATGTCTATGATTTAGTTGTAAACAATGAAAATACTTTATCGTTTATAAATTTAGCAGATAATTCTATTAACAAAATATTACCAGAAGGCATCACTTTCAATCTTCATGAAAAAATCTCTAATTTTATTTCTCTCATAACAAACAACATAACTAGTGTTTTTACTTCCACATTGTCTACTATTTTCTCTTTCTTTCTTACTTTCTTATCTATGTTCTATTTCTTAAAAGATAGTACATATTGGAAAAAAGCAATTAAAGTATTGAGCCCTCTTTCTGACAAGAATGATCAAAAAATAATGGATAAACTTTCACTTGCAGTAAATGGTATTTTAAAAGGATATCTTTTATTAGCCTTCATTCAAGGAACTTTAGTAGGTATTGGTTTTGCTATATTTGGTATACCAAATCCTGCACTCTGGGGATTGATAGCTATGACGACAGCACTCGTACCTACCATAGGTAGTGGACTTGTCACAATACCTGCAATAATATTCCTTTTTCTCACTGGAAATTTTATACAAGCAATAGGACTTTCAATATGGGGAGTAGCTATAGTTGGTACAATAGATAATATATTAAATCCAATAATTATAGGAAATAGAATAAATCTACACCCAATACTTATTATGTTCTCTGCATTAGGAGGTCTTTCACTTTTTGGCCCTATAGGTATATTAGTAGGTCCATTAACCATGAGTTTGTTTTATACTCTAATTTCAATATACCGAAACGAATTTAAACAAGAAAATAATTCTTAATTAACTATAAAATATGTCATTAAAATTTTACAATACTCTCACAAGAGAAAAAGAAAATTTTGTTCCAATCAACAAAAAAAAGGTAAACTTTTTTGTATGTGGTCCTACTGTGTATGATTACCCTCATCTGGGGCATGGAAAAACATACACACAGTTTGATGTTCTTGTTAGAGCTTTAAGATACTTTGGATATGAAGTTTTTTATCTACAGAATATTACAGATATAGATGATAAAATCATAAATCGTGCAAAAGAGCAAAATATTTCTCCAAAAGAACTATCAGAAAAATTCGAAAAAATTTATTTAGAAGATATGACAAGTTTAGGCAACACATCAATTAATAAATATGCGAGAGCCACTGATTATGTTCCACAGATTATAAAACAGGTTGAAACATTGATTGAAAAAGGTTATGCCTATAAAACAAGTGACGGTATTTATTTTGAAACAATAAAATTTAAGAATTATGGAAAACTATCAGGCCGAACAGAATTAAAAGAAGATGATGCTGTGTCTCGTATCGATGAATCAAAAGAAAAAAAGGGTTGGAATGATTTCTGTCTTTGGAAAGCAAAAAAAGAAGGCGAACCTTCTTGGGACGCACCTTTTGGCAAAGGGCGTCCAGGTTGGCATATTGAAGATACTGCTATTACTGAAACTTTTTTCGGTCCACAATATGATGTCCATGGAGGTGCAAGAGATTTAATTTTTCCTCATCATGAATGCGAAATTGCTCAAATGGAATCTGCTTCAGGTCACTCTCCACTTGTAAAATATTGGCTACACACTGGATTTCTGAATATCGACTCAAAAAGAATGGGTAAATCAAATGGTAATTTTAAAACACTCCGAGGAATGATCGAATCTGGTATTTCTCCTATGGCTTTCCGTTTTTGGGTTTTAATGGCACATTACCGTTCACCTATGAATTGGAACCAAGAAGCCCTAGAAGGCGCATATATAGCTCTAAAACGCCTCTATAAGCTCTATATTGACCTTGGAGAACCAATAGGAAAACCAAATATAGTATATCAAAAAAGATTTAAAACATTCTTAGAGGACGATTTAGACACACCAAGGGCTTTGTCACTTTTATGGGATTTAGTAAAAGATCTTAATATTTCCCCTTCTGATAAAAAAGCAACAATTTTAGATTTTGATAAAGTTTTAGGACTTGATTTTGAAAATATAAAAGAAGAAGAAAAAATAAATATTCCAGAAGAAATAATAAAATTAGCAAAAGAACGAGAAGATGTTCGTAAAAATAAAGATTTCAAAAAATCAGATGAGATAAGAGATAAAATAAATTCTCTCGGATATGAAA
>PFOY01000052.1 GCA_002792755.1 Candidatus Nomurabacteria bacterium CG_4_10_14_0_2_um_filter_30_12 | reverse complement strand
TCAAGTATTTTAGTCTTTGTTTTTGAACTTTCTTTGACTTTACCTATTTATGCTTATAATGGATATTATTCTGAACCAAACAATCCAAATAATCCAAAACCAAGTATTTCTTCAATAGAACCAAGTTCTATTAATAATAAAATAAACAATAAAATAACCATTACAATAAATGGAAGTGGTTTTATTCCAAATTCAGTAGTTAGG
The DNA here is from genome assembly GCA_002792755.1 of Candidatus Nomurabacteria bacterium CG_4_10_14_0_2_um_filter_30_12. Taxonomy (GTDB): domain Bacteria; phylum Patescibacteriota; class Minisyncoccia; order Phycocordibacterales; family UBA9973; genus UBA9973. The sequence continues at coordinate 5,130 of PFOY01000052.1, read as the reverse complement.
AAAAACAGCTCTAATATCAACTCTAATTTTATAGATTCTAATCATCTTATGGTAGATATTTATCCTAATGATATATATAACCAAGATAAATTCTTTTTAACTGTTTTTAATGGTGAACCAGGCGGAGGATATTCAAATGCTTCTATATTCACCATAAAAAATAACACGGCTATTACTACAACTAATAATACTGACACAATAAATAACAATACTAATACAATAAACACAAATACTACAGAAACAAACAATACAGTATCTACAAATAATACTAAAGAAAACTTTAATGGTCTAACTGCAAATGCATTACTCGGATCAAATAGCTTTATGCCAAATGGTCTCGCTCAATGGATTTTCTTTGTAATAATGGTAATAGCAATAATATTCTTATGGAGATATGTCCACCGTTCTGAAGAAGTATATATGTCTGAACCAATGAAGCATGCTTAAATAAAAATTTAAAACTAACAATATAAAAAGCCAGCACTAATGCTGGCTTTTTATATTGTTAATTATTTTCTTATTTAATTTGAACAGTTCCCATTTGTGGATCTATTCCCTCTATATTGAAAGTCCTCATAATGATACCTAATATTGTAAACACACCTATCATTATGACTATTCCAATAGTCCCCCATATTATATGATTCTTGCCTTTTGTTTTTGCTTCTTCATTATCTTGATTTGCAATAAACTGAAATATACCATAAAGAAAATAAACAACTGCTAAAGCAAAAAGAAATACAATAATTGGATTTATAATAAGTTTGTTGATTTTCTCTACAATAGAATCAACACTTGCATAAGCTACATTTGTAAAGAGTAAATCTGTAAGCATATATTTTAGAAAGAAACTGATGGAATATTACCTGGAAGCGTACCTGTATTATCTACATTAAAAGTCCTCATAACAATACCAACAAGTCCCCACATAGCTATAATAACAACCAAACCAATAATGCCATAAATCATACTATTTCTTCCTTTTGTTTTTGCTTCTTCTTCACTTGCAATAACAAACATAACAACACCATATACAAAATAAACAACACCCAATACAACCAAAATTGGAATAATAGTATCTAAAATATTCCCTATTGTACAAAGAATACCTTGGATCTTTCCAGCATATTGTGGATCACTACAACCTGTTGATACTTGAGCAAAAACAACAAATGGCATAAAACCTAAAACTGAACTCGACAACACAATTAATTTTTTCTTCATCCCGTTTAGAAATCATTCTATCCATACATTATCCTAAGATATATAAAGATGAATAATTCTTATTTTTATAATTTAACCCCGTTTTGTAAATTTCTAACGGGATTCATAAATTTATAAATGACTAATAATAATTAACCCGACCTAATAAACTAATAATATACACATATTATATCACAAAAAGAACAAAAATAATGCAAATCTTATCACTTTGATTGTTTTAACTGTGGGATAGCATATTGAATACCAAAAGTATTTCCCAGGATCCTAACTAAACCCCAAACAGAAAACATAACAGTCAAAGCAATAATTCCCCATATCATAAATTGTTTACCTTTTTCTCTTTTTGCATCCTCTTCATTATTAATAACATATTGAACTACTCCCCAGATAAACATAACTGTAGCTAAAGCAAAAATAAGAGGAATCACTGACTTACCAATAATGCAACTTACATAAGATAAAAGATCTTGGAATAAAGGACTAGAAGCTAATGTACACATCATATAAAATATATTTATTAAAATTACTTATAATGCTTTAACCGTATCTGCTATAAGCTGTGCGATAGTCCACGACCCTAAAAGTATCGCTGCACCAATCAAAGTATATATAAGAGAACGTTTTGCTTCATTTAATTTCTCAGAATTACCTTGTGCTGCTACAAAAAGAAAACCAGAATAAATAATAGCAAGCACAATGACAGGCATACCTATCTTTACAGCTCCTTCTAAAATCTTTTTTACTAAACCAATTAATGTATTTGTTGACCCTAGTGGATTCTCTATCGTTACTTTATCTTCAGCCAAAGAAATAATAGGCAAAATAAATATAAAAGCTCCTAATAAAAATTTATTTAAATTATTTTTTATATATTTCATGTATATATTATTATATATTAAAATTAAAGCTTATTCCATGTAGACACTTCTGTATAACCCACGATTGACAATATAGTCTGTATTATAAGGAAAGCTGCTACTATGATAACTAGCCCTATAGCTACATCTGTAAATATCTTTTTTGCTTTTGATTTCTTCTCAGTTGACCCTCCTGAAGTCACAAGCTCAAATCCTGCGTATGCAAACATTATAGCAGCTAAAGGCAAAACAATATCTTGTAAAAGAAATTTAATAACTGTATTAATCAATTCCATTATATCTTTAAAACCACACGGATTGCTGACCATTCCACTTTTTGGATCACCTTGTACAATAGGATAATGTGCTGTACCACATTTTACCAAACCACCACTAAAATCTTCAAGATTAGGTGCCGGATCTGCATTTTGTGTTGAACCTGTAATTATAGGTATCTCTGGTGGTGTATTTGGTATCGAATCCGGTGTAGTACCTGTAGTTTTTTCTTTACAACCACTACTAGTGAAAGTCTCTGTAATCTTACATTGAGAGGCATCACCATTCTGTATGTCACTACCTGTATCTACATCAAAACTATATGGATATGTATATGTAGCTCCATATGGAATAGTGCCAGTACTAAGGCTCATAACATCACCATAAAATTTTTGAACTGAATTATCTTTAATACAACCATCCCCTTTAATAGGATCTTCCTCAATACAACCAACTGCCCTGAAATAATATGTAGAAAAAAGATTAAGCTCTGGACTAGTAAAGAAAACATCAGCCTCATCTGCTGTCGTTTTACGCACAATTTCGATTGTTGTTTCTTTTTCCTCATCCAACGAATTAAAATATTCAGATAAATCTCCTGAACTAACTATCGTTTTTGAATTATATTTTTTAAATTCAAAATTAGTAGTAAACCCTTTTTTATCAAAATTACCAGAATAACTTCCAATAAAAACAAAGTTATTAGGGCTCAATACAGAATATCCAGTCGTCCTTACTATTATTTTATTTTCTGTTTGAGCTCTTACTTTTGTATTAGAAATAAAAAATAAAGAAAAAATTCCAGTTAATATAAATATAGATATCAAAAATAATTTTAAACTTATCCCGTTAGAGATTTTCATAAATTTAATGTATTAAGTTAATATAATAATGAAACATGTTTTTTATTATCTCTAACGGGACTTACTTTTTTCATGGTAATCATTTAATTAATAAAAGCCCGAGTTTAGCACTAGCATCATTCACAGCTTCTCCCGCAGACATACTATTGGAAAGTACTTTCTCAACCATATTTCGAAAAATATTATTAGTATCTTTTGGTGATGGATCAAGCCAACTTTTAGCAAAAAAGGCAGAAGTATAAAAATTTGACATATATGCGTCCGTTGGAACAACTTGAAGTAAATCTCTACGTACTGGAGCTATACCAAGAGCATTTGCAAATTTAGAAGCAAAATCACTATTTGACATAAGATTTGCTGCTATAAAAGCAGTATTAAAATTCTTAGAAGATGAAGAAATAGCAATACCTGTAGTATGAGCAAAAGTTAGTTTTGAAACATTATTCTTTACTTGTGGAATAGGTGCAACTAAAAAATTTTGATTTGGATTTTTGTTAATCAATGATTGAAGTTCACTTGCAAATCCAAAATAAAATGCTAAATTCTCTCCACTAAAAGCATCACGTGAGTTAGAAAAAGATTTATTCCAAGAATAAACATCTTGCAAAGGATCAGCAAAATCTGTGTAGAATTTTAAAACTGAACCTAGGTCATATTTTGAATTGTTTTGATCTAAAGTAGAAAAGAAATAACCATTTTTTTCAGCAATAATACCATTTCCTGACTGCATAAAAAGAGTAGCTAATATATCTTTTGCAAATAAAACATTAGAAAATTGCCCCATTGCAACAGTACTTTTTTCTATCATTCCATTGCTATCTTTTTTTGTTAAAATTGGAACAAGATTATTAAATTCATCCCAATAAACTGGTGGATATACTACTCGATTTGCATCAAGCATACTTCTGTTGTAATACATCATCATAGGATCGACTGCGAGAGGAAAAGCTAAAACTCCTTTAGATGTCAAAAATATCTCTCCAGCAGAGACAAATGTATTTTTAAAAGTATTAACTGGCAAGCTTTGATATGGGATTGTATAAATCTTATTATTATATTTAAACACTAAATCATCATTAACAAAAAACATATCTGGCCCTACACCAGACGCAAGCGCTTCTAATAAATCATTATCAAAAGTATCAGCTGATTTCTCTTCATATACAACAACAAAAGAATTATTTGTACGATTAAACTCTTCAAGCAAAGAAGATATAACTTGAGCTTTTACTGTACCCCACAAGACTACTGTACCCTGTCCTCCTGTGCTAGTCTTATCACTACCGATAGGTATCGCACCAGAAAAAATAAAAACACTTAAAATAGCAGCTGCAATAAATATAACTAAAATTATAATTTGAAAATTTCCTTTCATGAATTAATTTGTATTTTACTTTATAAACTTTATAAACTTTCTACTTTATGACTTCATTAATATTATACCATAATGATGTTCACCTGCATCTATATCACGTTCTTTTATAAAACCTTTTTTCTCAAACATTTCTTGTGCTTTATTTTTTAAAATAACTTTATCAAAACTAGTACCCACTACAGGCGAGCTATCAGACCAATCGACAAGAAGAAGTTTACCTTTAGGTTTGAGTATTCTTTTTATTTCATTTATAAATCTATCTTTATTTTCTATTTGAAAAAGTATATTGGATGCGATAACTACATCTATAAGACCATCTTTCAACTTAGTACCACCTATTTTTTCTACATCACCTAAAAGACACTCAACATTTTTAATATGAGCTTCTGTTATTTTATTTATAATAGTAGATAAATAATCTTTTTGTATTTCAATAGCATAAACCTTACCCATTGAAACTATTTTAGAAACAGGAATAGTATAATATCCAGAACCAGCACCTAAATCTGCAACTATCATGTTTTCTCTTAAACCA
>PFOY01000046.1 GCA_002792755.1 Candidatus Nomurabacteria bacterium CG_4_10_14_0_2_um_filter_30_12 | reverse complement strand
TCATCATGCACTATCTCAATCTCTTTATCTTTAAAAACACTTTCTACACGCTTACTAGCGACAATGAGAAGCTCTGGAACTCCTTTGACCCGAAGCACTGTGTAATCTATATCTTTCCCAACTGCAATCGCTGTATTCCCTGGAAGTGTCCAAGGAGTAGTAGTCCAAACAATCATAAAAATAGAATCTTTTGTCTCTTTTCCTTTTCCAAAATTTTGTCCTGGCTTTAATTTAGATTTTACATATACAGAAATATCCGTAATATCTTTATAGCTGTTATCCATAGCAATTTCAGAATTGGCAATAGGTGTCTCACAACGTGGACAATAAGCAAGTACTCGTACTCCTTCATAAAGTAATTCCTTTTTATTTAATTCCCCAAGTGCCCACCAAACACTTTCAATAAAAGTGTTATCCATAGTCTTGTATGAATTATCAAAATCTACCCAACGACCAATACGATTTACTGTCTTCTCCCATTCAGCAACATAAGTCAAAACCTTACTTCTAGCATATTTAACAAATTTATCTATTCCTAATTCTTCAATAGCTTTTTTACCAGAGATATTTAAATCTTTCTCAACAATATTTTCAATCGGTAATCCATGGCAATCCCAACCCCAACGTCGTGGTACAGAAAAACCAGACATTGTTTGATAACGTCCTATAACATCTTTCGTAACACTACCAAGAATGTGCCCATAATGAGGAAGTCCTGTAGCAAAAGGTGGACCATCATAAAAAACATATTTTCCTTTTGGTGCTTCTTTTTCTAAAGACTTTTCAAAAATTTTATTTTCTTTCCAAAATTCTAAAACAGTCTCTTCTCGAAATGCTGTTTCTGACTTACCTGTCTCGAGCTTAGTCGAGAAATTTATATCTTTATCCATATAAAGACTATATTATCAAAAAAATTGCTTTTCTCCTACACCCTGTAGTGAATTTTGGAAACGTGTGAAGCACGCAAATTTACTAATTTGCTTTTCCAAAATCTACTACGGGGCTACATCCTCTCCGGAACTTTGATACCAAGTAGATAAAGTCCATTTTTCATAACATTAGAAAAAGCTAATGTAAGAGCTACCTTATAAGACGACATCAAATCATTTTTATCTATAATTTTACTATTCCCATAAAAAGTATTAAAGGCACGAGCTATATCTACTAGATAATTCGCTATATAATGTGGTGCAAATTCTTTTGCAGATCTTTCTACAATTTCTGGGAATCTGTATAATAACTTTTCTATCTCAAAAATATAAAGGTCGGACCTTTTTGAAGATTTAAAGTCCAACCTTGAAAATACAAAACTTGGTAAAATGTTTTCTGATTTTGCTTTTTCTAAAATAGAATTTGCTCTTGCGTATGAATATTGCAAATATGGTCCAGAATCTCCTTCAAATGAAATAGACTTGTCTGCATCATAAATGATATTTCCACCAATATTTTGTTTCAAAATAGAATATTTAAGTGCAGCCACTCCGACATCATTACTTACTTGTTTTTTCTCTTCATCTGTAAAATCTCTATTTTTTATTTTTTCTAAAATTTTATCACAAGATTCTATAATTAAAGACTCTCCTGTTATAACATTGCCTTTTCGAGATGACATCTTTCCAGAAGAAAGACGCATCATACCATGCACTATATGCTTCATTTTAGAAGCAATTTCAGGATTCATTATCTCTAATGCCTTACTGACAACTTTCATATATTCTTCTTGCTCATTTGCTGTGATTACGATAGATAAATCAGGATTCTCTTTTTCAAATTTTATTTGAGTGAGTCCTAACTCCTTCGTCTCATACGTAGGCAAACCTTTAGAATTTATAAAAACCCTAGTATGAAGCTTCTGGTTATATTTTTCGGCATGAAAAACTATTGCTCCATCACTCTTTTCAAAAACACTATCAGGTTTATCCTGGTCACAATTTTCATAGACTATTTTAAGGCCGATAGGAGCTACAATACTTTCAAAAAAATAATAATTAAAATTTGTTCCCAATTTCTTATAAATTTCTTCAAATGCTTCTAATGTCACTACTTTACCCCAATCATAAATCTCATTTATATTTTTATCACTTCTGTCATAAACTTTTCTATTGATTTCATCAATTTCTTTTTTTGCTTCTTCATCATTTTCATAAGCATCATTACCTTTTGCATAAGAATTTCCTATATAATTCGCTTTTTCAACCAATGACACACTTTCTACCATGACAGAACTTGTATTATTTTCATTCTTTAACATTTGATAAATAGCCTTTGCTATATGAGGACCCACATCTCCTTGATAATTTGCACGCACGATTTTTGCACCAGAAAATTCTACTATACGTGAAATAGATTCACCTATAGCATTACTCATCAAATGCCCAATATGAAAAGGTTTAAAAGGATTTGGTTGAGTATATTCCACCATTACTTTTTTACCATTAAAAAGATTATTTTTCCCAAAATTTTTATTTTCTAGAACTTCTTTTACACTATCAACAAAGAAATTTCTAGATAAATAGAAATTAATAAAACCATTTTTAGTTTCTATATTATTTATTTCTTTAATTTTATTTTTATTTAATTCCTCAACTATTTTCTCTGCTAGTTCTTTCGGATTTATTCCTAATTTTTTAGCACAAACCATAGCAACATTCGTAGAATAATCTCCCATCTTTAAATCTGCAGGATGTTCTAAAGAAATATCTTTAACTTCCCCGCCTGCGCAGGCAGGTATATCAAGTTTTTTAAGAACTTCTAATATTAAATTTTCTAAAGTATTTTTCATTCGTAATTCGTAATTGTTAATTCGTAATTATTTACGCCCCGTTGAACCAAAACCATCTACTCCACGTGAGGAATCAGAAAGTTCTTCTGTCTCTTCTAATTCTGCTATTATTACTGGAAAAATTACAAGCTGTGCCACCTTGTCTCCTATTTCTATAGTATAAGGCTCATTAGAAAGATTTACCAATAAAGTATTATATTCCCCCCTAAATCCAGCATCAAAAACTCCACCCATTGAATGTAATCCCGCTTTGGAAATACTAGATTTATCTTTTATAATCGCAGCATAGCCTAGAGGAAATTCCAAAGCAAAACCATGATAAAAATAATGTTTTTCTCCTGGTGCAACAGTGTATTCTTCCAGAGAATAAAGATCCATACCTACATCTCCCGGATGATGATATGTCGGTAATTTTGCATCTTTTTTTAATTTTTTAATTTTTATTTTCATTTTTTATTTCAAAATTCTTTTAACTTTTTCATAAACTTCTTTATGAATATCTTCTCGAGTTCTTAAAATATTTTTAGATGTACATTCTATCTGTGTAAATTCTATTTGAGTCTTTGCAAGCCATACTGCACTCTTATGTGAATTAGTTAAATATTCAATATCTCCTTCTACTATATCTCTCTTTTTACCAACATAAATGCGTTTACTATTTTTATTACGTTCTTTTATAAGATCTAAAATAAAAGGCATCGATAAATTTAAATAAATAACTGCATCAGGTCTTGGAATCTTGAAAACTTTATATTCCATCTCATCCAACCATTTTATAAATGCTTGACGCTTTTTAACATTAGAAATTTTACCACCTTGATGAATCTGATTTGCACTGACATATCTATCAGCAACTACTATATATCCTTTTTTGAGCCAATTCTCTATCTTTTCTTTTGACTCAAAACGATCAGCTGCATAGAGGACAGAAGCTATCTTTGGGTGTACTCTGACAAAGTTGTAATATTGTTCAGTCAAACAATGACCAATAAATTTACCAAAGAAATTTGAATAGTATTCTGGAAAATCAACAATCTTCATTTTATATCCATCTTTCTTCAAATGACTAACTAAAAGTGCTATTTGAGTAGACTTCCCACTTCCATCTGTCCCATCTATAACAATAAGTTTACCCTTTTTCATATAGCAACTATAACAAAAAAAGGCTTAAATTGAAAATTATTCTAAAATTTTTATTCCTCTTTTAATAGCCACAAATCCGTAACCCCAAAGAAAAGGAAGCCATAAAGGCATTAGATTAAATAATGAATCTCTTACAAAAGTCTCTACACCTGTACTAATAAAAACCATTTCTGACAATATCATTGCAAAAAATCCAAAGAAAAAGATAAAAATATCTCCTTTTTCTTTTTTTATATATAAAGAAATTAAAATTATTACTATATAAATAACTACCAATAAATAATCATTCAAAATAATTGGAATGAGTCCAATCATTACTAAAATAGGAACTATATTCAAAACTATATTTATAATTTTATTTTTTAGAGACATACTTTTTAAACAAACCTCTTTGGTATTGGAAACTTTTTTGCTAATTTTTTAATTTCTTTATGTATCGATTCTTTTATTTTTTTATCATCTTTATTTTTAAGTGTCTTTATCATAAGTTCTGCCACATAAGCACATTCTTTTTCTTTAAAACCTCGTGTAGTAATGGCTGGAGTACCAAATCTTATACCAGAAGGGTCCAATGGCTTTCTAGTGTCTCCTGCAATAGAATTCATATTTAAAGTAATTCCCACTTCATCTAATACTATCTGCGCTTCTTTGCCAGTCACCCCCAAAGAACCAAAAACATCAGCTAATATAAGATGATTGTCTGTGCCACCACCTATCATACGAATATTATTCTTATGTAAAACTTTTTCCATAGCTTTTGAATTTTTTAAAATTTGTTTAACATATTTTTTATATTTTGGAGTCATCACTTCACCAAAAGCCACAGCCTTCGCAGCAATGGTATGCATATGAGGGCCACCTTGAATTCCAGGGAAAATAGCTTTATCAATTTTTTTTGCAATTTCTTCATTTTCTCTAGTTAAAATTATTCCACCACGTGGACCTCGAAGAGTTTTATGTGTAGTAGAAGTAATAATATCAAAACCATCATCAAATGGATTTCGAAGTGCACCACCAGCTATAATACCAGCGATGTGTGCCATGTCTGCCATCGTGATAGCTCCCACTTCTCTAGCAATCTCCACAAATTTTTTATAATCAAGAGTTCGTGAATATGCAGAAAATCCAGCAAGAATTATCTTAGGTTTATATTCTAAAGCCTGCTTTCTTAAATCTTCGTAATCAATTTCTCCAGTGTCAGGATTCTTCATTTTATAAGTGACAAATTTATAAATCTTTGCAGGTAAAGTCATAGGATGTCCATGAGTCAAATGTCCACCATGGGAAAGATCCATACCTAAGACTACATCACCAGGATTCAAAAGTGCAAAATACACAGCTAAATTTGCAGGAGCACCAGAATGTGGTTGAACATTAGCAAATTTACATTTAAATAATTTACATACACGCTCTATAGCCAAACGTTCTAAGGCATCAGTAAAATCTTGCCCACCATAATATCTACGCCCTGGATACCCTTCAGAATATTTATTAGTAAAAACAGAACCATTTGCTTTTAATACATCTTCGGAGACATAATTTTCAGAAGGAATGAGTTCTAGGCCTTCATTTTGTCTTTTTTCTTCAGCTTTTATCAATTTTTCTACTTGTTTATCTCGCATGCATTTATTTTAGCACATTTCATAATTATTGTTCCAAGCAAATCAGTACGTAAAACCTTAGCACCAAACTGATTTAATTCATCTAATATTTCTTTATGTGGATGACCATATTTATTATC
>PFOY01000018.1 GCA_002792755.1 Candidatus Nomurabacteria bacterium CG_4_10_14_0_2_um_filter_30_12 | reverse complement strand
CTCTTAAAGTCAAGGCATCCACCATACGCCCTTAAATTTCCTGTTAAGAAATTTACAAACCACAATCCTTACATTACATAAGGATAAATTCACCCGCTTTAGGCGGGCAAGATGCCTAAATAATATCTAGTCCGACCGCTCGGCATTCAAAATTATTTAAGCAATTTCCTATCTCCAGCTTTGAAAAGACCCTAAGCATACAGGCTGCATGCCGGACACACTCTTCTAAGTTGTCCAAGAATACTAGGATAGGATTTAAGTTGTCAATATTCAAGCCATTACTTACCAAATAAAAAACCGCTTTTAGAGCGGCTCTACAGACAAAAGAAAGCCTGCTTAAAACCGCCTTTTAAACTTGTTTCTTAATGTAATCATACTGATTAAAAGAGTATATCAGAACGAAAAAAGATGTCAACCTAAACCCATTTGGGGATTCTGTGGACATCTTTTTTTTATTTCTATAAGCTATAAGCTAACACCTATAAGCTATTTATTTTATTCCCTATGTGACATTTCTTCACCAAGCTTTGAGATCAATCGTGCTGCTGCATCTTTACCGCCTAGGCCAAAAGCAAGAGCACCACCTATTGCGAGCATTCCTATTATACCAGTGAAGAGAATACTCATATAACCCTCTGCTACTCCAAGCTGACCTAATGCAATAATGAATGCAAAAACCCAAACAGTATATTTTACAAGTGAACTCAACATATGTGATGATTTAAGATTCATCGCACGAGCCGAAGCATAAGCTGTTTTCGAAAGAAAATCAGCAACCATAGTTGCAATTATTAATACAAAAGCAGCGATCACAATCCTAGGTAAAAATCCAAGTACATCATCTTTTAAGAAATATGCGATAGAATCTAAACCAATCAAATTAAGTGATGGCAAAAGAAAGATAATAATTATAAACCATTTCATTACTTCACCTACAAAATGTCCAGAGTTAAGATTCATTCCTGCTTTTCTAAAGAAGTCATCTACTCCAAGGGATTTAAAAAGGTTATCTATTTTTAAAGCACTGAAAACTTGTTCAAATGCTTTAGTAATAAGAGAACCCAAAATCCAACCAATTACAAAAAATATAATTGCTAAAATAAGTTTAGGAGCGAACTGAATAAAACCCCACCACAAACCTTGTAATGAGACATTAAAAACTTCACCCCATGTCATCCAAATATTACTCATAATAATTTAAATTTGTTAATAATAAAAACTTTTTAAGTTTCGACCTTGTAAAGTTCTATATAATATTATAGCAATTTTTAAGACTTTTTTAAAGTTTGTGTGGATAACCCCCACACTTATTGTAGAAACTCTTAAAAACCATATTTTAAAAGACTCTTTTATACCTTCTTTGCAATAAGTGTGGGGGATAACTCTTTAGCTTGAAGTATCACTTCATGAGGAAAATCGATGATATCACGAACAAGCTTATCATACATATTTAATCTATAAATAAACTCTTTTGTATCAAAAACAACATACACAAGCTCAGTCCCTATCTCAGCTTCTAATTTATGTATTCCATCTTCTATTTTAGTCTTTTTCATTTTATCTCCAACAATAAGAATATCAATCCTAGTATCTTTATTTTTTATAAAAATACCAGAAACTAATAACAATTTAACTTTCCCAACTTTTTTAAAAGTATCAGCAATGAGTTTCTTGTCTAAACTATCAGATCCTATTAAAAGTCTATCAAACTCTTTCGCATATTTAAAAAATGAATTAAAAAACCAATTTACATTATGTTTTTTAATAAAATCCAAAGAAGCCAAAAGTTTTATTTCTTTACCTGCAATACTAGAATTTACTCGACTCCTTTTTATAATATCTTTTTTACTAAATCCATTTTGTGGATTCAATAAAAAAAGACGCATTATTTTTACTCTCGCAGTACTACCTAGTATTTTTCCAAGAATTTCCATATACTTTATATAATACTACCTTTTTTATAAAATACAAGATCTTTAGAAACAAAAAAGCCGACTTTTTCCTAAAGGAAAAGGCCGACCCTTCTTTATTTCTTATTTAAGCTCAATTTTGTCACACATAAATTTCTACTGAAATTTTGCGCCGACCCCACCTCAGCGCCTTCGCGCTTCCGGCCGAAAAATTAAGTTATTTAAGCTCAATTTTTCCTCCTGCGTCTTCAATCTTTTTCTTAAGTTCATCAGCTTCTGCTTTTTTCATTCCTTCTTTCAATGTAGAAGGAGCAGCATCAACTAAATCTTTTGCTTCTTTAAGTCCAAGAGTAAAAACTTCTTTAACGATTTTCATAACAGCTATCTTTTGCTCACCAGCAGATGTAAGTACAACTGTAAATACATCTTTTTCTTCGTCTGCTTCAGTGGCACCAACTGCCGGACCAGTTGCAGCGACAGCAGCAGCAGAAACTCCAAACTTTTCTTCTATTGCCTTTACGAGATCATTCAATTCTAAAACTGATGCGCTCTCAAGGTCTTTCATAAATGAATCAAATTTTGACATAATATTTTAAATTAGGTTCTAGTTGCTAGGTTCTAGCTTCTAGAATTATTAATAATTTTTTACTAGTCACTAGAAACTAGTTACTAGCACCTTTTCCTTTCGCAACTTCATTGACTGCAATAGCCAAACGCTGCATCGGAGATTTAAGTAAGAATGCAATCTTACTAAGCAATACTTCTCTAGAAGGAATAGTAGCTATCTCCATCATTCTTTCTTTTCCTACAAACTTACCTTCAAAAATTCCACCTAAAATATTCAAGATACCTTTATGAGTCTTTTGAAAATTAAAAATTTCACGAGGAGAAGCAACTTCATCTTTAGAATAAGCCATCGCAACTTCACCAGAAAGAAGAGGTATTTCTCCTTCTGCTTTTTTGGTCAATACACGCTTTAATAAAGTTTTTCTAGATACTCTATAATCTACTCCTTGATCTCTCAATTCTTTTCGAAGAACAGTCTCATCACTAACCTTCATACCATGAAAGTTAACAAAAACAACAGATAAAGATTCTTTAATTGCTTTCTCAAGACTCTTCATTATTTCTTCTTTTTTTGATTTTTGTAACATAATTTTGTGTTTTTACAATAAAAAAACGGCTTGTTAGCCGCAAATCTTTTTCGCCTTTTTGACGAATATCGACCCACTAAATAGGACTTACATTCAATTACGAATTTTTAATTACGAATTTCAAATTGTTAACTCGTAATTCTTAATTGTTAATTAATTACGCCTATTTTCTTTGCGGTATCTATACCATATCATAAATTAAAAATAATGCAACAAGGCATCATTCTACAGCTTCTACTTGACTATCTAACACATCTGCTGATTCTCCACTATTATCAAAATAACCTACTAAATACACACCTATAAGCCCTAAAATTATCATAAAAATAAAAACAGATAAGGTCTTTAAAAAATGTTTCACCATTATTTTATTATATCATAATCTTTGATTATGGAAGGGCCTTCCATTTACATCTCAACTATGATTTTATAAGGAGAAATAAAGTCATAATTTTTTTCACTATCATTTAAATCTCTAATACGAACTTTCACTTTATATGCAGTGTTATTTTGTAACAATTCCCCTATTAATTTTCCATCCCAATCTTGCGTGCAAATATTTTTTCCATCACAATCATTCCCAGGATAATAATATTTGTGAATATCTACACCACTATCATTATTTTCTTTTTCAATTTTTATAGATACCCAATTCACATTTTTATTTGCAGTAAAAAGTAGAGCAACTGGGTGTGCTACAGTCGGGTTATCTATCACATCACTAGCATTTCCATTAAATGTATAACTCATAATCAATGGTGAAATAATGTCTGGTATAGGGTCTGGTATAGGGTCTGGAACTGGAACAATAATAGGATCTAGTACTGGGTCAGGAATTGGATCAGGTATTACGATAGGATCTGGCACTGGAATAGGATCCGGTACTGGATCAGGAATAGGCTCTAGTGCAGGATCTATTATTATTGGGTCTTCTATTGGATCAGGTATTATTTCAGGAATAATTTCTACATGATTAAATTCACCATTTAATATTTTATTTTTATGCACTGGATTAATTGGATCAGTTATATTTACAATCTCTAATGCATTACTCATAGAAGAAGCTATATATGCATAATTATTGGAAATAAAAATGGACATTGGATAAGAAATAGCAGCATCATTTACACCATCTACCAAACTCGCTTTATGTACTGGATTTATTTTATCTGAAATATCTACTACCTCGAGAGACTCTCCAACATATGAAGAAATATATGCATAATCACCAGAGATAGCAACACGATTTGGAGTAAAATTTGCACCACCAAAAACATTAGCTAATGAAGATTTATGTATAGGATGGATTGGATCAGAAACATCTACTATCTCTAAAGATTTTGTATCCCAAGAAGCTATGTATGCATAATTATCAGAAACAAAAACAGATTGTGGATAAGAAATAGTCGCTCCATCTTTTCCATTACTTATGCTACCTTTTACGACAGGCAACATAGGATTTGAAATATCTATAATTTGTAAAGTTCCACCAGTATTTCCTACTATTACATAAATCAAATACATATAATTACCAGAAACGAAAATAGAAGATGGCAAGACAAGAGAATTAATATAATGTGAACCTTTAAAAACAGGAACAAGTGGATTAGAAATATCTACAATATCAACATTTTTTCTACCAGAAGAAATAATATATGCATAATTACCAGAAATAGTTATAAATGTCGGACGAAGAAGTCTTTGATTGTTATCATATAAACTAGCTTTACGAATAGGTAAAACAGGATTACTAATATCAATGACTTCAAGAGTGTTAGCATGAGAAACAACATATGCATAATCCCCAGATACAGCCACACTTTTAGGAGAATTAAATATAACTTCACCAACTTTATTTGTTAAAAATCCTTTATGCAGAAGTAAGGACGGATTGGAAATATCTATGATTTCAAGAGAATTGCTAAGTTCAGAAACAACATAAGCATAATTCCCTGATACAGCTACAGAATTCGGACGATTAAGTAATGCTCCACCATCGACGACGACTATGCGATTTGCAGTCGCTGTATTATTTAAAATATCTTTTGAAGTATAAGAAATATTATAAGTACCGACAACTGCAGTGTTCACTGTCCCAATAGTATCTACATCACGTATTCCATCAACATCATCTAATGCGGTCGCACCAGCATCAATATAGACAGAATTTTTTACAACTATCTCAGGATTATTTCCAAGAATAGTAATGACTGGAGCAATAATATCTACAATAGGTACAATCACAATAATTGGTTCAGGAATTATTTCTTCAACAACTTCTGGAATAGGATCTGGGATAATAGGTGCTTCTGGTTCTGGGATGATTTCAACAATTGGATCTGGAACAACTTCAGGTATTACTTCCGCTTCTGGAATTGGTGCGAGACCTCCCCCTCCACCTCCCCCTCCACCATAAAATACAACAGGAGGAATTATAGGGACGATCTCTATTGGAATATTATCCACAACTTTTTCTTCTTCTACTATCACAACTTGATCAACTAAAACAGGTGGAACAGGAATAATTATTTCTTCTTTCACTGTTTCCTGTTTAGGAATTTCATCCTCTACTGCTACTTTTGTATTTCTAGAATCTAACACTCCAAAAGGAACAGCTGCTATGACACTAGTATCAGGTAAACTCC
>PFOY01000013.1:6022-16365 GCA_002792755.1 Candidatus Nomurabacteria bacterium CG_4_10_14_0_2_um_filter_30_12 | reverse complement strand
AAAACCGTATATTCTGTCACAGCTTCACGTAATTCCCCTCTCGCACCACGTCCAGCAAGTCTTTTACGAAAATCGTTTCCGCTTCTACCAATTGATTTCCTAATAGTTCCACGATCATCTTTCATTGAACCTAAAACAACTGCATTATAAACTTTTTTTATTTCCCTACTCTTGAATTGATTTTTTAGAAATTCATAAGCTTTCTGATTTTTTACCAAAAGCAAAACCCCCGATGTTTCTTTATCTAACCTATGAACTATCCCTGGCCTTTTGATTTCCTTTCCATCCACAAAAATAGATTCTCCAACATTTTTTGCTTTTGGATAATTTTTAACAAACCAATCAGAAATTGTTATTTCTTTTGTTCTACCATCAGGATGCACAGAAATACCAGATGGTTTATCTATGGCTAAAATATCTTTGTCTTCATATAGAATTTTAATTTTCATTGGTGCCCTTGGTAGGAATCGAACCTACATCAAAGCCTTAGAAGAGCTTCGTTCTATCCATTGAACTACAAGGGCATTTTATCTAAGGAATGGATGTGCGCGGTGTAGGACTCGAACCTACGACCTTCCCGGTGTAAACGGGTTGCTCTACCAACTGAGCTAATCGCGCATTGTTTTATTCTATTATAATTAACCATTAACAGTGTATCTCACGCGTCGCTACAACCAAGCTAACCGCGCATTGTTTTATTCTATTATAATTAACCATTAACAGTGTATCTCACGCGTCGCTACAACCAAGCTAACCGCGCATTGTTATTTATTTAAATTAACATTTTTACAACGAAAGGTCAATAATAGGAGAAGAAGAATTTAAAATCTCTTGAGACTTCTTCTCACGATCTTTAAATAAATCTAATATAATAGAGATGCTTTCTTTTTTAAGAGCATCTTGTTCATTTACATTATTAATTGGTAAAACTAATTCTTTATTTGTTTTTATAAAAAGATAAAAACCAAAAATACAAAAGATAAAAATCAATACAAATGTCACATAAAGAATACTCTTCCAATAAAAATTTAATTTCTTTTCTAAGTTTCTTTTTACAAACTTCTTTTTCTTTTTAAAAATTTTTATATCCATATTTTTTTAATTTATTTATTTACAAAACTCAAAAGTTTTATTTTAAAAATTGCGGTCCACTCTGGAACTTTATTGTTTTTATCAATGATTATATATTGAGTATCGGAACCTTTAATATTTACCGACACAAATTGAAGTTCATAAGGAGAATTCTCTAATAATAGAATCAATTTATAAATTGTCTCAAAGCTTCCAGACACCTTTGTTTCAACAACAAGTGAAGAATTATCTTTAGGTATATCAACTGAAACTATTTCTGCATTTACACCAACATTCTTTGCTAATTTTTCAATTGTATCTAAAAATGGAACAATATCAGAACTCTTTACAAAATGAGTTTCAAGCAAAGATCTTTCAGATTCTACTGATTTGACTAAACTAACAAGCGATTTTATATTTTCTCTATGTATTGTCTCTATTTGCCATTTTTCTTGTGATATCTCTGATACTTCTTTATTTTTACTTACAATAAGAAATAAATATACAAAAATAGTACAAGTAAATAAGAAAAATATTATTGAAAAAATTAATGATTTTTTTTTAAAAATAAATTGCATATTATGAAGGGATTAAACTTAAATAAAATGTGATATTGGATCCTTTTATAAAATTAGAAATAGGTAAATCCACTTTCGAAAAAGCTATATCATCTTCCAATGCCTTACGAAAAATAAGCAACATCTCACGACTTGGTGCTACACCACTGATACTTATTTTTTTACCTGTTTTTATATCATTTTGGTAAGAAATCTCTGTAATTTTAATACTAGAGACATTTTTAGAAATAATCTGACCAATTACATTTTTAGAGAAAACAAATTTATTTTTCTCAGAATTTTCAATAAAACTTAATTTACCTTTTAAATCTTTTACGGCGTCCAATGTGACTTGATCTGGTACTGGAATTATTTCATTATTTTGTATATTTAATTTTTCATCAATAGAATTTTTTTCTACAGAAGAAATAAAATAAGATGGTAAAATTGCGATAGAAGCAATCAATAAAGATACACCCAACATAAAAAATGCTACAGCAACAACCCTAAAATAGAAATCTCTATACATTCTTTTCTCTTCTTCAATTGTAATTAAATTAATCATAATCAAAATCCCTTAGTGCGAGACCTAAGGCAGTTGCAAAAGTTAGTGATTGATCAATATTTATTTCTGGAGTAAATTTCTCTGTATCTATTATATTTATCCAAACATTTGCTATTTCTACGTTGACTTTCATGCTAACAGAAAAATATTCAGAAAGTCCTATTAAATTTGAATCACCACCACAAAGAATTACTTTCTTAATTAATGGTCTATCTTTTCCCTCTTCATCTTTATGTGTATGCCAATATAAAAAATGTTTTGCTATTTCATCACGTAAAATAGAAACACCATTTAAAAGTACAGAAAATATTTCCGTATTTTCTGCATTACGTCTTAATCCATATTCTTTTTTCTTTTTTTCTGCTTCCTCAAAACTTATTTTGAAATTCTTTTTAATCATTTCAGTAAGTAAAACTCCACCCACATCCAATGTAGAAGTAAATACAACAATACCCTTAGATATAATAAAAATACCAGTACGTTTTTCTCCAAAATCCACTATCATATAAGTCTCTAAATCACCATTTTTAACAACAGCCCTAGTTATCGCTTGTGCTTCAAGTTCAAAAGATTTTGCAGACATTGTCGAACTTTTAAAAACAGAAAGATAACTTTCAATTATATCTTTTGGTATAGCAGCAACTTGCAACTTTAAACTTTGTTCATCTTCTTCTAATAATTCATAGTCAAATATTACATCTTGTGGTGGAATAGGAATATATTCTTCAAGAGAAAGCTCTATGCCTTCTTTCACATTTTCTAAACCTAACTTTTCTAAATTAAGATTAAAAAGATATATTTGTTCTTCTGGTAAAGATACACGAACAGTCTTTAAACCCTCTTCTTTCCTAAGTGAAATCAAAACTTCTTCCATAAGTTTCGAATTTTTTATTTTGCCTGATTCAATAATTCCAGCTGGAATTTTCTTTTCTCCGTAACGATTAACTCGAATACCATTTTTAGATCTGACAAGTTCCACAAATCTAATAGATTCATCTGAAATATCTAAACCAAAAGATGGTAATGCTAAAAACTTTGGTGCTGGAAAATACCTACTATACAAATTTCTAAACATAATATTATTATACATCATGAATAGGCTTTAGGCACTAGACTTTAAGTATTAAACATAATAAATTTTTTTCTTATAAATTATTTTGCGCGAGCACCTACAGGTATATCATCATTTGGTATAAGTAAAGAAAATTTATCATCAGCCGAAGAAATTGCAAGTATCATTCCTTGACTTTCTATCCCTCGTATCATCCTAGGTTCTAGATTAGCAATAAACATACATTTTTTACCAACTAAAATAGTATAATCTGAAAAATATAAAGAAATACCTGAAACTATTTGCCGTGGTGTTTCTTCACCTAAATCAACAGACAATTTTAATAATTTATCTGTATCAGGTACTTTTTCTACTGATAATATTTTACCTACAACTATATCAACTTTTTTAAAATCTTCTATGTTTATCCCATTAGAAATTTTTGAGTCTTTTATTTCTTTATTTTTTTCTTCCTCTACCATTTTATTTTTTTATATTATATTAAATTAGTAAAAAATTCTAACGGGGCAAGTCATATTTTTGTATTATTTATTTTATCTAAATACCTTTGCAATATTAAGGCAGCAGCAGAAGCATCGATACGCCCACTTTTTATTTGTTTCACTTTACTGTGCACCTGTGATTGATTCAAACTTTTTTTACTACTTCCAGCTTTACGAGCTTCGACTGATGTTAGGAATTCTTTTTGTTTATAGACTGGCAATTTAAACTTATCTTCTAACTCTAAAATAAAAACTTCAATCCTATCAGATAAAACATTTAATTTACCAGAAAAGTCTACAGACTCCCCTATCACGATCTCTGAGATTATTCCTTCTCTTATAATTTCACCAAGTTTCTTAAAAATATTTATATCATTAAGTACTATTTCTTTAGGAAATGCCAAAACACCATTTTCGTCCGAAATAGCCAGACCTATTCTTTTTGTCCCATAATCAATACCTAAAAATCTTATCCCGTTAGAAATCTTCTCTTTTTTACCTATTTCAATATCCATTATATAAAAGTCCATTAGTACTAATTTCTAACGGGACTCATAATTAAATACTAACATAAAAAAATATTTCTGGTATAACCCCGTAGTAGACTTTGTCTAATTATTTATATTTGTGGTATACTAGATTAGTGGAACAGTATAAAAGAAATCCAAATACTTTTTGTATTATCTGTAATAAGGCAATTTACAAAAAACCAAGCCAAATAAAAAGAAACAAAAGTGGAGTTTTTTGTAGTATGGATTGTTATGGTATTAGTCAAAGAAAAGAAAAACCTTGTATAGTTTGTGGAAAAATGATTATGTCAAAATTTAATAAAAAGACTTGTAATAGAAGTTGTGCAAATATTATACACAGAGTAGGAATAAAATATAAAATTGGAAGCCCACGAAGTAAAGTAAAATCCCAATAATCTATTAAAATAAGATTGTTAAAAGAAAGAGGAAAAAAATGCGAAAAATGCGATTATAATAAATATGAAATATTACAAGTTCATCATAAAGATAGAAATAAAAATCATAATAATTTAGAAAATCTTGAACTAATCTGTCCAAATTGTCATTACGAAGAACATTTCCTTAAAAACAGTTAGCTAAGAAAAAAGATTGAAAAAGAAATAAAAAAAGATATACTGGGTTGGTATATAAAAAGGAAAAGGAGGGTTGCGCCGAATGGTAAGGCACTTGTCTTGAAAACAAGCGGGCGAAAGCCCTTAGAGGTTCGAGTCCTCTACCCTCCGCATTAAAAAATAATTTCAAAACTTACTTTTTATATGGATTTAAAATAAACGTTAGAGTATACCCCACACCTATTTGAAATAAGATAGGTGTGGGGTATAATTATACTAATGGATCCAAATAAAAAATTAGAATGGACTGCATTAGAATATGAAGAAAAAGAACGAGGCAATGATTGGTTTTGGACTCTTGGTGTTATTATAGTCGCTTCATCTATAACTTCATTTATTTATAACAATTACTTTTTTGGTTTATTCCTAATAATTAGTGGAATATTACTTGGAAGTTTTGCTATCAAAAAACCAGATTTAGTTTTTTATGAATTAAATGAAAAAGGACTAAAGATAAGAAATCGTCTTTACACATATGAAAACATACACTCTTTTTGGGTACAAAAAGGAGTAAAATTAAAACCTACTCTTTTTATAAAATCAGAAAGACAATTTATGCCAATAATATCAATGCCAATAAAACAGTATAATGCTGAAGAAGTAAGAAATTTTATGCTAAAAAATGGTGTACCAGAAGAAGAGATGAAAGAACACATATCAGAAAAGATAATGGAATCATTAGGATTTTAAACTTTGTGCCCTCAGTAGGAATCGAACCTACATCGCAAACTCCGCAAGCTCGCATTCTATCCATTAAACTATGAGGGCTAAGTAATTAAAGATTACCAGTTTTTGATAAAAAACTCAAACACAAAATTCATGTTATATTTATAAAATGCTACACGATGAAAGTGATGAAGAAATAATTGCTTTATATAAAAATGGTAAAGAAGAAGCATTAAAAATATTAATAGATAGACATACTTCATCTATTTATAATTTTACGGTATATTTAGTCGGTAAAAATAATGCACCTGATATAGTTCAAGAAACTTTCATAAAAGTTTGGAAAAATCTACTCAAGTTTGATATAAAAAAAAGCTAGTTTTAAAACTTGGATCTTTGCTATTACTAAAAATACTGCTACTGATTTTTTAAGAAAGAAAAAAAGTTTACTTTTTTCTGACATAAAAAGAGAAGATGACGATAAAGATGATAATTCTTTTTATGAAAAAATACCTGATGAAAGTTTGCTTCCAGATGAAGCTTTGCAAAAATTACAAGATTCAGAATTTCTTAAAAAGATATTAAAAAAACTTTCGACACATCATAAAATAATTCTATTACTTCATTATCAAGAAGATATGACTTTCGAAGAAATAAGTAAAATATTAAATAAACCTTTAAATACAGTAAAAAGCCAACATCATCGTGCTATTATCGAATTACGAAAATTACTAAACAACATACAAAAATAAGTTTTGTCGTATACTATATACATAATGATATAATAACAAATTATATATATGCAATTTGATTCACTAATACCAAATTTTTTATTAATACTGACTAGTTATAAATATCTACTTCTTTTTTTAGCTATAGTTATAGAAGGACCTATACTCATGGTCGCTTCTGGTTTTTTAATTTTAATAGGATTTTTTGAACCAATTCCTGCTTTTCTTATAATTCTAGCTGGTGATCTTTTGGGAGATATTATTTGGTATTATATTGGTTATTTTTTTGCAGAACCATTTTTAAATAAATATGGAAAATTTTTCAAACTAACACCAGAAATATTCGAAAAAACAAAAGGACTTTTTCATAAATACCACGTAAAAATACTTTTAATATCAAAAGTGACGATTGGATTTGGTATGTCGCTCGCCACATTAATGGCCGCAGGAGCTACACATATTCCACTTAGAAAGTATCTTGCGTTAAATCTTATTGGTGAAGTAATACTTATAAGTATATTACTTTCTATTGGATACTTCTTTGGACAATTATACAACTCAATAGCAGACACTATGAAAATATATTTTGTTGTAGGAATAATCACAGTATTTGGAGTGAGTATATATTATGCTTCTAAATATATAAAATATACAATAATAGACTAATATGATTTCTTTTATTATTCCAACTAAAAATGAAGCAACAGTCATAGAGAAAATTCTTTTATGTCTTTCAGAATATAAAGGTGAAAAAGAAATAATTATTTCAGACGGCCAAAGTACAGATGATACTATTTTAATCGCAAAAAAATATACAAACAAGATAGTTGAACATAAAGATTCTACACGTCAGACGATAGCACAAGGAAGAAATGCTGGTGCAAATATAGCCACTGGAGATTATTTTGTTTTTTTAGATGCAGACGTATATATACCAGACATAGATTTATTCTTTCAAAAAGTAGAAAGTTTGTTTATTTCAAACAAAAATCTCGTTGGATTAACTGTCTCTATTAAAGTAAATAAAAATCAAGAAACCTTCGTTGATAAAATAATCTTTTCTACGCTTAATCTTTTTCACTTAATTTTAAATAATTATTTCAAAATCGGTGTGGCAGCTGGAGAATTTCAAATGATTCGAAAAGATACATTTAAAAAGACAAATGGCTATAGAGAAGATTTGGTGGCTTCAGAAGATTATGAATTCTTTAAAAGAATAGCAAAATTAGGAAAAACATATTTTGAAAAAACACTCACCATATATCACACTGGACGCAGAGCACATAAAATAGGTTGGCCAAGACTTTTAACAGAATGGATGTTAAACAGTCTATCTCTTATTTTTAGAAAAAAAGCACACAGTAAAGAATGGAAAGTGATACGATAAATTATTTTAAATTTTTAAATGCACCAAAATAAATTCTCATACGTATATATAAATATACTTGTCCTGTTAAAAAATCAACGGACTTGTATAAATAAGAAGATTATTAATTTAAATATTTTAATTACTTCTTTTAGAAACAAGATTGAATGAAAATTCGTCTGCTCATCATATACTGCTAAGTGTCTCCATTTTGAAGCTGTATCAATCGCTGTATATTGGTAATATCGTTTGCCTACAATGCGTCCTGGTACATATTTAACATCAATCTCGACTAATTCTCCAGCTTTTCTTTCAGCTTTAATATATTTGTATTTAATTTTCCTAACTCTATATTTTCTAACAAGTCCTTCTTTTTTTAGAATCTTTCCAATAGTACGTTCGTGAATCAACACACCTTCCTTTTTCAATTGTCAGTGTATTTTTAATACACACTTTTTTGTTTTCTTTCTAACTTCAACTACTCTTTCTTTCATCCAAATTGGTGTTTCTTCTTTTTGGGTTTTTGGTTCTGTTGATTTGGGTTCTAAGCCTGCTTCTCCTTTATCTTTGTAGAGAGCTACCCATCGTTCCAGACTTCTCTTTCCATATGGACATACTTTTGAGACATCTATTAACTTCACTTCCTTCTTTACTATCGGTAATACCCATTTTAATTTCTCTTCTTTGATTGTTTTAACCATATGTATGCTCATTCCTCCATTGTAGGAGAAACCGCCATATATGTGTACACATTACCAGATGCTCTTGACTTTTTTCCCAAAGTTTGCTATACTAATAACGAATAAAAAAGCAAACAATAATCAAAAAAAACTAGTAAAAGGTGTAAAAATGAAAAGTTTAATGTTCTTCGTAATCATTGTCTTTACTATCACACTGATAGGACAAGACAAAAAGTGGGGCACAAAAGAGGAAGCAAGGGAAGCTTTCTCGAATGGAATTTATCAATCTTATAGTCCGCAATTTTTTAGCGGACACAAAGATCTAGGTGTAGGGGAAGACACTATTTCATTTCCACAATTCACGTTAGTGAAAATGATAATAGTGGGGGGAAGATTTTGGGTCATCCAAGACCCATGGGTTAAATTTGTTATAAAAGATAGAAAGATTATCCGCAGATGGGACTGCGGGAATGAGGTAAGTGGTTTCTATCGCTTACCCACTCCTGATAACCCTCCACCCCAAATTGAAAAATCTGTCAGTGTTAAAACTGATAGCATCAGCATTAATGTTAATGTTGATGTAAAAGTATCTCCTGATCCAAGGAATACTATACCTATTGCTCTTGCTGGAGTAATAGAAGAAAATGGTGGGGATTGGTATATAGTGGCTATTGTATTTCTAATTACTGCTGCTGCAGTAGCTATCGCGGCAATTCTAAAACCACATTATGAAACTCCTGCTCCTATCGCAACCCCCACCATTCTCCCTCCAGATGTTATAACTGGTGGAGCAAATTAAAGTTTGGGAAGTCTGAATACAA
Organism: Candidatus Nomurabacteria bacterium CG_4_10_14_0_2_um_filter_30_12; assembly: GCA_002792755.1. Classification (GTDB taxonomy): domain Bacteria; phylum Patescibacteriota; class Minisyncoccia; order Phycocordibacterales; family UBA9973; genus UBA9973. The sequence goes on along the minus strand of PFOY01000013.1, from coordinate 7,213 downwards.
ACATATTCCGCTTCCCTACTCTTCAAAGCTATGAATATAAAACATATTAATATCTTTGAAGAGTAAATGTCGTTTTACTTTTAACAATTTATTAACAAAAAATATTATGAATACAAGAATAAAATTATTAATAGTCGGTACAATAGCTCTTTTTGGGTTTTTTACGGGTGGAAATATGGTTTCTGCTCAAACGGTCGTCGCACATTGTGATACTGCTACAATGACAGGAACAGTCTATCCAAATGGATCCCGTACTGAAGCTTGGTTTGATTGGGGCGCTACTACTCCTCCTTCTTTCCACACAGCTCATTATACTTTTTATTCTACTTCTAGTTATAACGACACTATTACTGGTCTTACTCCAAGTACCAGATACTATTACCGTGCAATGGCTCAAAATGCAGGCGGTCTCGCTACTGGACAAACTAAAGATTTTTATACCCCAGCATGTCCTGTCGCAGCTCCTACTGTCACTTTATCTGCAAATCCAATGACTGTTCCATATAATGGAACAAGTACTATTACTTGGTATCCAAACAATGCAACCTCTTGTAATGCCACAGGTGGTTCAGACGGCTGGACTGGCCCTAGAAGTTCAACTCAAAGTAGTTTTACAACAACAGGACTTAAATCAAACACAACTTTTTATATTACATGTAAGGGAGATGGAGGAACAACACCTCAGCAATCTATAACAGTAAATGTAGACAATCCACCTTCTACTCCAAAACCCACAGTCTCTCTTTCTGCATTTCCAAAAAATAATATTGTATATGGTGGATCTACCACGTTAACTTGGTCTTCAACTAATGCCACATCTTGTTATGCAAGTAGTGGAAGTTGGTCTGGAAATAAAACAGCTTCAACTTCTCAAACAACTGAAAGAATAAATAATTTAACTTATTCACAAACTTTTACACTTACATGTACAGGAGCAGGTGGAGATGCTTCAGCTTCAGATTATGTCACTGTCGGGTCACAAATATTAACTTACACAGTCACAGCAACTGCAGGAAATGGTGGAACTATTAATCCATCTTCAACTGTAGTTAATTCAGGAGGCATCACATCATTTACTGTAAGTCCAAATTCTGGATATTTAATAAATTCAGTCAGTGGTAGTTGTGGTGGTAATTTATCTGGAAATATTTACACTACTAATCCTATTTATTCTAATTGTACTGTTTATGC
>PFOY01000013.1:0-6006 GCA_002792755.1 Candidatus Nomurabacteria bacterium CG_4_10_14_0_2_um_filter_30_12 | reverse complement strand
ATATTCGATATCTTCAGTTACTGGTAGTTGTGGTGGTAATTTATCTGGAAATATTTACACTACTAATCCTATTTATTCTAATTGTACTGTTTATGCTAGTTTTAGTTCTATTACTTTTGCACCTACTGTCATCTTATCTGCAGACAATCAAAACCTAACTTCTGGTGGAAATACCACAGTTCGTTGGTCAACAACAAACAATCCTACTTCTTGTACAGCAAGTGGTGGTACTAATGGTTGGGCTGGAAATAATAAAAGCACATCTAATGGTAGTTTTTACACAGGAACTCTTTATTCAACAACTACTTATTATATGACTTGTAGTAATAGTGTCGGACAAAGTACTGATTCAATAATAATCACAGTAAGTCAACAAGCACAAAATCCATCAGTTACTTTAACCGCTGGTTCAACAAATATAACTTCTGGTAATTCAACATACATCACTTGGACACCTTACAATGCGACATCTTGTTCTGCAAGTGGTGGATCAAATGGTTGGTCTGATTATAAAAGTATAAATGGTGGTAGCTTCCCTACTGGAGCTTTATACAACAATACGACTTATAGCATCACTTGTTATAATTCTTCTAGCACAATTCCAGCATATGCCTCAGTGACAGTTTATGTAAACAACAATAATTATAATATTCCACCAATTATTAATCTTACAGCAAACCCAACATATGTAACTTCTGGCGGCTCTTCATATATTAGTTGGAACCCAACAAACAATCCTACATATTGTACAGCAAGTAATGGTAGCAACTATTGGTCAGGAACAACACGAAGCACATATAGTGGCAGTTTCCCTACTGGAGCTCTTTATACCACTACAGTATATACAATGACATGTGGAAATAGTGCTGGCGCTACTACTGAATCAGTTACTGTAAATGTCAGTAATCAAAATACATATTTACAACCAAGTGTAAGCATAACTGCAGATAGAACAAATATTTCTTCTGGTGAAAATACAATAGTTCGTTGGTATCCAATCAATGCTACATCTTGTTATGCAAGTGGAGGATCAAATAATTGGGCAGGAACAAAAAGTATTTATTCAAATAGTTTTAACACTGGCACCCTTTCATATTCAACAACTTACACAATTTCTTGTTCAAATTATAATAGTGGCTCTGATACTAAATCAGTAACGGTAATAGTAGGTAGTCAACAAAATAATAATCAACCAACAGTAGCTATCGCTACAGACGAAGAAAGTGTACCTTATAACGGAACTACATTTGTTCGTTGGTATACAGCAAATGCTACATCTTGTCATGCAAGTGGTGGATCTTCTGGTTGGGTTGGAACAAAAAGCATCGGTCCTGGTAGCTTTTATACTGGGTCATTAACCACAAATAAGACTTATACTTTAACTTGTACTAATAATTTTGGATCCGCTAGCGATTCAACTACAGTATCTGTCCGTGCACAAACAATAAACAATCCAAAACCTACACCAACATCTCTCGTACTTATCACATCTTCTGTAGATCGTAATCAACCAATAGTACCTACTATAGACAACACAAGACCAAAACCAGGAGATGAAATAAATTACACTGTAAATTATCAAAACATTGGCACAGGTGCTATAACTAATCTTACACTACGAATGGATCTCCCTTACGAAGTAAATTATATGTTCTCAACTCCAAACAATCCTAATAAATCTGGCAACACATTAATCTTTAACCTAGGTACACTAAAAGCAAATGGCCAAGGCACAGTGACAGTAAGAGTGAAAGTAAGAGACAATATACCAGCTGGAACAAATCTAAATTTCCCCGCAACATTGAGCTACACTGATCCTTCAGGTTTTCCTCAATCAGTAAATGCAAATGTTTCTGCACAAGTTTGGAATGAACCTACTCCTACAACAGTAATAGAAGATAATAATACCGTTCAATTAGGAGCATTAGCATTCTTAGGAGGAGCTAATTTCTTTCCAAATACTTTACTAGGCTGGCTTTTGATTATCTTATTTATAGTTTTACTTGTTCTTGCTATTAAAAAAGCATATTATAATCCTGAAACTACTACTATCTCTAAAAAGACAACCACGACTCACAGCTAAGTGCATAGATAATAAAATTATATTCAAATGGAAAACTTATACCCAATGCGTATAAATAAATATTTAGCATGGAAAAAAATATCTACAAGAAGAGGTGCTGATGAATTAGTAGAAAATAAGAAAGTTTTTATCAATGGTAAATTAGCACTCCTTGGAAGTAAAGTAAATGAGAATGATAAAGTAGAAATAAAAGGAAATAAAAATCCCAAAGTTTATATATATTTTGCATATAATAAACCAATCGATACCATTACTCATTCTCCACAAAAAGGTGAACACGACATAAGAGAAGATTTAAAAAATACAACAATATCAAAAGATGTATTCCATATCGGGAGGTTAGATAAAAATTCACATGGACTAATAATATTAACGAACGATGGACGTATAACAGATCAATTATTAAGTCCAAAATACTTTCATGAAAAAGAATATATTGTAAGAACTTCAAATAAATTACGTTCAAATTTTAAACAAAAAATGGAAGCTGGGGTAAATATCGAGGGCTATGTCACTAAAAAATGTAAAGTAACAATAATAAATAAAAATACTTTTAGAGTAATATTAACTGAGGGTAAAAAACACCAAATCAGAAGAATGTGTTCCCGATTATTTCAAGAAGTATCTGATTTAAAAAGAGAAAGGATCATGAATATAAAATTAGGTAATTTAAAACCTAATGGTTTTAGAGAGATAAAAGGCGAAGAATTAATTACCTTCTTAAAAACCTTGACAAATTGATTCTAATATACTATACTTGATATACAAATAGGTGCGAAAAGAGTCGATTTCTAGAGAGCTATCTTAATTTGTATTTAAAAATCTAACAAAAAAATCAATGACTGGTACAATAAAAAGACTCACTGATAAAGGTTTCGGTTTCATAACTGGAGAAGGCCTACAGAAAGATTTATTCTTTCATAGTAATTCTCTTGTCGGAGTAAGTTTCGACGAGTTACATGAAGGCGATACTGTTTCTTTCGAAACAGAGGAATCCCCAAAGGGATTGAATGCTACAAACGTACAACGTGCGTAATATTCACTTTATCTAATAAAAAAAGCCCCAACTTGGGGCTTTTTTTATTTTAAATTATTTAACTAATCTTGATAAACGAGATTTCTTTCTAGCAGCATTATTCTTTTTAATAACACCCTTTTTAGCTGTCTTGTCTATAATTACATAAGCAGAACTTAATATTTTTTGTGCACCTACTTTATCTGTTTTAACAGTCTTTTCAATCTTTTTAATAATATCTTTCATTGCACGCTTTTGACGATCATTAAAAGCCTTCTTACGAAGAGACCCTCGAACTGCTTTTTTAGCTGATTTGATTATTGGCATATGATCTATATTATATTAAAACATAAAATAAATCAATCTTTCAAAATTTTTCTCAATTTATAAGTATTCCCATGACTCAACATTCCTAAATATGACTGAACCGTGTTTGGTTTCTGGTTTTTTATAATATTCCTAAACATCCTCCTTTTTGTAGCTGTTCTTAATACTCTATGTTTTGGAAAATGTATCCAACCTAAGAAATCAACACCAGAAGCAATAGTTTTAATAAATACTTTATCTGGATGCATGTTTAATTTTAATTTATTTTCTAAAAATTCTTTCATTTGTTTTAAAATATTTTCTAAATATTCTTTGTCTTCTGAAAGAATTACAAAATTATCTGCATATCTAATATAATATTTTACTTTCAGTTTATGTTTCACATATTGATCAAATTTATTCATGTAGATATTTACTAAAAGTTGAGAAGTAAGATTACCAAGTGGTAAACCTCGATACTCGTTTTCAGCGACAGTAGAATTTGAGTATTGATATTTTTTCATCTCAGCCATGGCGTAGATTGTATTACTTTGCACATATACACCATGGTTGATATGTGCATTTGTGTAAAAACTATCTATCACCTGTTCTAGCAGCCACAAAGTATCCTTGTCAAAGACCGTCTTTGACAATATTTCTTTTAAAATTTTATGATCTATATTTGCAAAGAATTTTTTTATATCACATTTCAAAACCCAGCAAGTTTTGGTATTGTTTTTACTTACTTTCCTTATAAAACTCTCAAATCTGTATATTGCTTTATGTGTTCCTTTCTCCACTCTACAAGAATATGAATCATATATGAATTTCTTATCAAAATATGGATACAAAATTCTATATATTGCATGATGTAATAACCTGTCTCTGACTGTGGCTTTGTGGATGTTTCGTGGTTTGGGGTCTGAAATATTGAAGGCATAATAATCTGAATGTTCGTAGGTTTTGGTTTTTAAATCGTTATGTAAAAAATAAATGTTATCCATTAAATTCATTGAAAACAAAATTACATCCTTCCTTTTTTTCTTACCTCTTAAAAACTCCTGCCAAGATATCAGCAAATTTTTTACAGATATTATATCATCAAAATTATGAAAACTTTTTCTACCCCCCCCCGCATTTGCTATCACAAATGCGAGCATCATTCTCCGCACAAAGGAAGCTTTTAGTATTTGGTGTAATAATATCGTTCCTCATATGCCTAGAACTGCTAGATACACCACTGGGGCAAGAATTAAAAACCATTTTTTAGATTTACTTGAACTCATATACAAAGCATACTATGCGAGCCTTGAAAATAAAAGCGGGAAAATAGTAGAGTGCATCAGCAAAAATGATATTATTAAATATTTACTTCAAATTGCTTTTGAAAACAAATTCGTAAAAGAAAAGGAGTATTTAGAATTGTCTAGCAAATTGCAAGAAGTTGGAAAGATATTGGGTGGATGGAAAAATAGTGTAGAAACTAAACTAAACAAAAACCTCTTACAAAATAGTAAGAGGTAAAAATAGACAGTTTCGGGAGTAAAGAACGAATTGCTCTCATTCCAACGATTAATGTAATCAAACTTGTTAGCATTAACATTCCACTCGTCACCGTTCCGATTCACGTTCACAGCAACGACACTTCGTGCCTTATGCCACCTAATTCATTAATAATTACCGAATCACGATAATTATTTTATTTTTTGACATCTAAAATGCACCAGCATAAAGCACCTACTGTATATATTTTGTTTGAGATAAATAACAGCTACTCTTGCATAAGTCCTTACACCGACATAATTCAGAACAAATTATTATCTTGATGCTTGTTTCTAAGTGAGATACCGAGAAATCTTCCAGCATCATTTATAGTATATATTGAAAATTAAAAAAATAAAGGACCCAAGTTTCCAAGGGTCCAAAACAAAATTAAGCGTTTAAGTTTACGCTTCCGCTTTAGTAGCGGGAGTAAAGAACGAACGGCTCTCACCCCAACGACCAATGTAACCAAACTCGTCAGCATCAACATCCCACCCGACACCGAACCGATACACGTACACAGCAACGACACGATTATCACCCAATTTCGATAAATCAACATGAAAGATGTTTGCTTTTCCACTAACATCTAAGCCATCTTTTTTGACTTCACCGTTTGATTGAGCAAGAATCATATTTTTTAGTTGTGCCATGAATTGTTTAATCGGAATTATTGGTTTTTCTAAAAAATCAGTTTGCATTTCAGTATCATAAGCATTTTTTATTAGTAAATGCTTTTTTAATTTTGATTCTGGAAGAAAAATTTCCATTTTCTTCATCGGATTCAAAATCCATGTTTCAAAATTAGATCCAAAAAATAATTTTATACCATTATTTTCTCCGGATTTGTAAAAATCACCAACAACAAATTCCTTAACTCCCAATATTACAACTTCGCAAACGAAAGAAAGAAATTGCACAACATGTGTGCCAACTTGTTGTATAAGCTGACATCCATTGTTAATGAAAGAAATAAGATTATCTAATACAACATCGTCCTCACTAGAAAGTGAATTGATGGCATCTTGGATTTTTGTTTTGTCAATTTTAACGACTTTTT
>PFOY01000024.1 GCA_002792755.1 Candidatus Nomurabacteria bacterium CG_4_10_14_0_2_um_filter_30_12 | reverse complement strand
ATGAAAACATAACTACAATTTTTCCATTTATTCTCTTCGGAAATAAAGTCATCGCTTTTGCATTAAAAGGAGTAACAAGATGTCGTTTATCAACCTTTTTTAGATTAGATGAAATTGCAACAGCCACTTTGATACCTAGAGCATTAAATGGATATTTTGAAAGTGCGGTATAAAAAGTATAAAATTTACCTTCAAAAAAAGTTACTCTAGGGTCTTCACAACCAAATTTCTCCCATTCTTCTTTCGGTGTAATAAATGGTACACGATTCTTAAAATGTGTTCCATCCTTACTTTCACCAACTCCTACAATTGAGACTTGTCTAGGATTCTGTAATGGATCTATCGCTGAAATCGCACGATAAAGTCCATAAATTTTTTTATTATGTCTAACAGTACAAAGATTAAAAGTAGCAAATTCTTCCCAATAATGATCTCTATCAGGAATTAATATTGGGTTGTGTTCTGATTTTTTTACAACAAACATAAAATTTTATTCGAGTTTCAATAATTTCTTCTTTTTTAATTTAACAATTTTATTTTTCTTAAGATCTTCAATTAACGAAGAAAGATCTACTGAAGCTACACAAACTACACTATCAGCACCACCATAATATACAAAAAGCTCTCCATCTTTTACTACAGCACCACACGAATAAATAACACCTGCTTTAAATCCTTCATTTTCATAATATTCATCAGGTTCTAGGATTGGATTTTTTGATTTATATAAAATTCTTGTTGGATCATTAAAATCTAGTATCATAGCACCAAGTTTGTATCTATCAGGATCTTTTTTATCCATTGCATGATACAAAACAAGCCAACCAGCTTCAGTTTTAATAGGAGTAGGTCCAACACCCCTTACCATATTATCCCAAGAACTTTTCCAAGAAGGGCTACTACTGTGTAAACTATTAATAAATTTAGTGTCATCAAACTCTTTAAAATCTTCTATATAATCTATCAAGATCTCTGGAGAAATACTATGTAATATCGCAAACTTACCATTTATTTTTTCAGGAAATAAAACCCAATTTTTATGAATCTCTCCTGGTGGAGAAATTAAAATTGGTTTTTCCCAATTCCATTTCTTTTTCTTAAAATCATCTAATTTTATTGAAGTCAGTGCAATACGAAGCGACCCCCAACCATCAAAAGCTGTATAAAGCATATATACAGTATAATCAATCAATGTGACACGTGGATCTTCACATCCACCATTCCAACCTCCACCAGATACATAATCAATAGGATCATCTAATTTTATAAATTTACCAAATTTATGGTAAATAGAATGTGTCGGTCTATCTCTAAAATTATAACCATCTAAACTAGAAGCATATCCAAATACAGAAACATCATTATCACCAATAGCTCTATAAATAAGATGAATTTTACCATCAGATATAAATGCTGCTGGATTAAACGTAGCTTTTGACTCCCATGAATATAATCTAGGTTCTATAATGGGATTAAGTGAAGATCTCTCAAGCTGTAAAATTTTACTCTTTTTCTTAATTATTTTTCTAATTCCATTTTTTACTATTTTTAGAACCTTCTTCTTTGTTGTTTTTTTAACAACAAATTTTTTAGTTATTTTTTTAACTATATTTTTTTTTATTTGTTTTTTAATCTTCTTTATCATAAGAATAAAGCTTAAAACCTAATATAAATATTATACCCCCAAACAAACTATTATCCAACTAAAAAAATTATTTTTTAATTTTTTTTGATTTAGTTGAATGTATCTTTTTCGCATATTCCTTTAAAAGCTCTGATGAGCTTCGTATTTTACCACCCTTACCAACGTTAAAAACTATCTCTATACCAAGTTTTTTACACATCTCTACATCATAATACTGAGAAGAACTCGGGTCTTTAGCATCTTCTTCATTTCTATCTCCACCATTAGCAAAAATATGCGGTTTTATTTTTAATAATTCTTTACTCACACTCATATCTTTAGGACCTTTTGGGTTTTTAGAATGCCCAGAAATAATTACTTCATCCACACAAGTTAGAGCTTCTATAATTTCTTTTCGTTCATAATCAGGCATAAAAACATTCTTTCTTTTTTGCTTTTTCCAATTATCATTATTTATAATTACAATTAATTTATCACCCAATTTTTTAGCTTCTTGCATATAACGAATATGCCCAATATGAATAGGATCAAATCCCCCACTTACTGCTACTATTTTTTTTAACTTACTATTTTTTTTCTTTTGCATAATTTTTATATATTAACACTTTTAGACGACCGTTCAAAAGTGTTAAGAGCTGTTTAGTAAACCTCCTGCTGATAACATTTTTCACAATATACTATTTCTTTCGAATCTGGGTTATATCCTATTTTAAATTTTTCCCCACAGAGTTCATCTCCGTGAAAATGTTTTATGGTATTTTTATAAATCCCCGTTTTATCCATTTTCCCAGCACACATACAAGTTCTTTCATAGAGTTGCATTTTTAATCTATCTTTTATTCTTCTTTCAAACCTACAGTCATGACATAAAATTGGCAATAGTATATTTTCTTTTTTATCTACAAATGGCATTTCATCCATATAAAGCTTTATTCTTTCTACTATTTTAAAATATTCATTCTTTGTATATTGTTTATTAAAAATACAATATGAAGATTTTCTTAAATTAACACATCCAAAACAATCATTACAACCCATACAGTCTCGACAAAACCAAAGATTATGAGAGTCTGCTGACATTATAATAAAATAGCATTGATAACAATTTTCCATCCAAAAACATTCATAACACCTCTCACAATGATTTATATGTGAATTATCTACACAATCCTTACTAAAATCAGTTGCGTTACCATACATGCAATTTTCCGCATTATTAGAATTAAAACAAAGATAACAATTTTTCAAGGCTGTAGCATTAGCACAATATGGGCTATTAACCATAAATTCAACTCTCAAGGGGAAAATGGGTACCTCTTTGTCTAATTCAAAAAGTTGTTCAGAAAAAGATTTTGAAAAATCATAATTACGCCCATATTCTATATTATCTAAAGCATCACTAAACCATTCTTCTTGAGTCACAGATTTTTTTCCACCTTCTGCTGGATACAAAGAGAAGATATCTTTTCCTGTCAGAAAATCTTTAACTTTGAAAAGTTTCCTCTCATTTCTATAAACGGCTCGTCTTTCTAATCGACAAAGTGAACAAAAAGTCGGCGGAGGGACTTTTATTTTTTCATAAAAATTAAAATCTTCAGAATCTATCGTAAAATCCTGTTTACAGTTTTGGCAATTTCTAGTCTCAGAATTCATATTTATATGATAAAACTTTTTATAAATTAAAGCAAAAATTTTAAATATTTGTTATACTTATTTTATGTATCCCGTTAGAGATTAAATAGTTAAAATAATTCTCTCGGGAAAATAAGTACAAGAATCATGTCGAAATTATAATGGTTAAATTAAGAACGGAAATCTAAAGATTTCCTATCTCTAACGGGATGTATATAATATATGCGTTGTTGGGAGCAATTATGGCAAGTGCTGGTACTATTTTTGCTAAATTAGGATTAAAAGGAGTAGATGCAAATCTGCTCACAGCTATTCGTGGCATTGTGATGGCTCTCATTGTATCTATTGCTGCATTATCATTTGGTAAACTTACAGTGCCAGCATTGTCTTCACTCTCTTCTAAACAATGGATATTTGTTATTTTATCTGGACTTGGTGGAGCTTTGTCGTGGATTTTCTTTTATCAAGCACTTTCCATTGGTCCGACGGTGGCTGTGACTGTCATCGATAAATTATCTATCACATTTACTGCAATTCTCGCAGTAGTCGTCTTAGCGGAGGGCATCACGCTGCAAGCAGGCATAGGTCTAGGACTCGTGGTCTTAGGCACTTTGCTTGTAGCTATCCCTTGGGAAAAAATTCAAAAACTTTTTTCTTAAAAAGAAGATAATATAAATCAATTTCTATAAAGCAATCTATCTGACGAAGCTTCGCCAGCGAACTGCTCGTCACTCAAGAAAATAATAAATAGAATACTATTTTTATTTTCTAAGCTCCTGCGCAAGGCTTTCTAAAAATTATTTATATATCTTCTAAAAAAAATCCAAAAATAAAAATTTTAAGAGTCGTGTTGGTCCCCTGTCCTTATGTCCCCGAGGGCGAAGGCTCAAAAATTTTTGATTTTTGGATTTTTAAAAAATTAATTTTTATGTTTTTTAACTTATTTAACCAAAAAGCTTAAAGAAGAAACTAAACGTATCTTTTTATATTCAGGTGAACCTGGATCTTTGTCAGTGATATCAAATGTCCCTTGATTTCCTCTATGTAAACTACCCAATACAGAACCAGACTCTTTTGCAATTTGTTGTGCTGTATCTTTTGCATTTTTAAGAGCTTCAGCAAGCATCTCTGGCTTAATACTATTAATATCTGAAAATTCAAAAGAAATAAAATTCTGATTCATTGCTATACCATTCTTAACTAAAATCAAAGTGTCTTTTGAAGCAGTTTTAACTAAATCTACTTTTTTAGTATATACAGAAAGTTGAGTAGTAGAATTATATCTAAACAAAGCATCTTTATATGTATCTTGATAAATATTTACAGGAGCAACATTTATTTCTTCATCTACAAAACCTTTTTCTTTTAAGAAAGCTTTTACCGTTCCAATATTTTTTTCAATATCAGAATATAAAGCATCTACATTATTTAATTTAGTATCAAAACTAATAGACCAAATAGCTGTATCTGCTTTTACTATTTTTTCTGACAATCCTTTTACTTCTACATAAGATCCTTGTTGAGAAAAATCTTTTGCGGAGAAGAAAAAAACAACAGAAAAAACTAACAATACTACACCTAATATTAAAATAGCATAATTTTTTGTGTTTTCCATCCCGTTTAGAAATCATACTATCCGTACATATATTTTTTATATATAAAGATAAATAATTTTAGTTAAATTTATAATTTTATCCCGTTATGCCTGTCCGCCTCTGGCGGATAAATTTCTAACGGGATCCATAATTTGTATATTTTATCACTATTACTATTTCTTTTCTAGTCCTTTTTCTATGTTATCTAAACGTTCAGATATTTCTTCAACTTCTTCTTTTATACCTTTAATCACTCCTGTTTCTTGTCTTATTTCTTCTTCAGTCTTTTCTTCTAACCTTTTTTCTCCTTTAATTCCAGAAATTATAGCTTGAGTACCAATAAAATCAAATACAAATAAGCCAGTTGATAAAAGTAAAACACTACCGACTATCAAAGATAAAGGACCATCCCACCAAGGAAGATCACCTAAGCTTATAGACCCATTTAATTGATATAAAAAAATAACTTGTGTAAAAAAATCAGCTGTATGCCAAACACCACGCCAAAAAATAACCACACCAACACCACCAATAAAAGCATAAAGAATAGGATAGTGGCTTAATTTAGCTCTAATTTTATCTTCAAATTTATCAAAAAAATTAATGATAGATTTCATGAATACATATTTTATTAAAAAATTTCAAATATTACCTACGTTTCTTTCCTGTGGATTTTCCTGCAAGCATGAGCTTCTTCATTTCAAGTCGTTTCTTTGTCTTGTGAGAATGTCTCGATTTCTTTTTAATACCAAGTGTTGTACTTCTTTTTGCCATATATTTTTTATGTTCATTATTAATAAGATGCTTCTTATTATACTTTAAATCAATAAAATAGTCTAATTCAAATAAAAATAAGGTAGACATTAGAAATATAATGCTACCTTTAAAGACCTCTCTAGAAATACAACAAGTAGACTATCTCCCTTTTTGAATCATAGAGAATTCTATACTTTCCATTAGACCATATCTCATATCCATGAGATGTAATATTGGTATTTTTCCAACCGGTACTTTTTAAACCTTCCTGAGAAATGGTGTCTCCTTCTTTAAGTTCCATAAAAACCTCTCATTTGAAATGAATAATTAAGAACATTTATTTACAAAAAGCATTTTAACACAGTATTACATTTTTATCAATATATTGTTTTTTACTTATTTTCTGTTAAGATAAAAGAGTTCTTTATTTAATTAAATAAATTCCGGGGTAGCTCAGCGGTAGAGCGGTCGCCTGTGTCGGATGAAAAATTACGCAGCTTCCTAAGAAAACTTAGGTTGAAAAACAAGGTGAATTCGGGGAAGCCCTTATGGGGTAATCCCGAGC
>PFOY01000014.1 GCA_002792755.1 Candidatus Nomurabacteria bacterium CG_4_10_14_0_2_um_filter_30_12 | reverse complement strand
CATTTAAAATAAATTAGTCAAAATTAAAAAAACCTCGTCGCAATGACGAGGCTTTAAACACTAATATTAAGAAATAGGTGTCGCTTGATAAACCAAGAATTTCCACCATAATATTATTGCTAAAATAAATAATATAAAAACAAAAATGTGTGATTTATTAGATATATTTTCTAATTTTTTTATTTTTCTGTCTTGTAATTTTTTATAATCTTTTTGAATATATTTAAAATATATCCAGACACTCCAAAAATAAGAATCAAAAAATATTTTTACAAAAATAAAAATCCCAACTAAATAGGCGGAAATTTTTCGTAATATAGATAACTCCATAATCTTTTCTCCAATTTTTTCAATAAAATGACAACTTCCAAACACAACATAACATATTTTTATTTAAACTGTCAAATATCCTTCATTTATTCTTCATATTTTATGGAAGAAAGGCCCTTCCATTTTTTAATAAAAAACTCGTAAAATTCTAAATAAAATGCTAATATGTTCAATACAAAGCCTTCGGGCTTCTTTTTATGGAAAATTTAAAAGATATAAAAATATTGATTTTAGCTGCTGGAAAAGGAAAAAGAATGCAGAGTGATTTACCAAAGGTTTTAATAGAACTAAATGGTAAACCAATAATAAAATACATTTTAAAATCGATAAAAAAAGCATTCAATCAAAAACCAATAGCAATAATAGGACACAAAGCAGGCCTAGTAGAATCTAAACTAAAAGATTTTTGTTCTTATGTAATACAAAAAGAACAACTTGGCACTGGACATGCTGTATTGTGTACAAAAAAAGAATGTAAGGATGCGAGACACATCATAGTCTTATCTGGAGACCAACCTCTAATATCACCTAAAACTCTAAAAAACTTACTAAAAAAACATTTAAAAGAAAAAACTAAAATAACATTCACCACTACAGAGGTATCAGATTTTAATGACTGGAGAAAAGCATTTATTGCTTTTGGAAGAATTATAAGAAAAAATGGAGAAATCACTGGTATTTGTGAATATAGAGATGCTAGTGAAAAAGAAAAATTAATAAGAGAAGTGAATGCTGGAAGTTATGTTTTTGATGCAAAATGGCTTTGGGAAAATTTAGAAAAAATAAAAAATAATAATATACAAAATGAATATTATTTAACAGATCTTCTACACTTAGCTTCAAAAGAAAAAGAAAAAGTGGAGGCCATACAAATAGAATCTCATGAAGCACTTGGAGCAAACACAAAAGAAGAACTTGAAATATTAGAGAAATTTGCTGTATAATCAGCATCTAGCGGGCGGTTAGCTCATTTGGCTAGAGCGCGTCGTTGACGTCGACGAGGCAACAAGTTCGAATCTTGTACCGCCCACCTTAAAAAACTAAATGATTTTGAAAATAGGTTCTAACTTTGTATAGTAAAGACACATGAATCCCGTTAGAAGTTTACTAACTAATGGGGAAGTAAAAAATATTAATAAATAACTTCTAACGGGATGAAAATATTAAGTATAGAAACATCTTGCGACGACACAGCAATAACAATAATGAAAACAAAAGGGTGTATAAAAAATGCCTCTTTCAAGATCTTAGCTCATGTTGCAAATTCACAGATAGCTATCCACATTTCATACGGAGGTGTATTCCCTATGCTTGCAAAACGTGAACATATCAAGAATCTACCAATACTTTTGGAACAAGTTTTAGAAGAAGCAAACCTCAACAAAAAGAAATTTTCCAAAAGCCGGGCTTTTTTAAATTCCCAAAGCCAGGCTTTAAATCCGGGTATAGATTTAATAGCTGTGACTTATGGTCCAGGACTAGAACCATCACTTTGGAGTGGAATAGTTTTTGCAAAAGAACTTGCAGAAAAATGGAATATACCACTTATACCAGTAAACCATATGGAAGGTCATATCGTATCAGTATTTGGGAAATCTAAAGGTAATTTTACAATTCCTAAAATAGAATTCCCTCTTTTGTCTCTTCTCGTATCTGGTGGACATACTGAATTAGTACTTTCAAAAAACTTTTTAGAATACAAAATAATAGGACAAACACTAGATGACGCAGCCGGAGAAGCGTATGATAAAGTTGCAAGAATGATGGACCTACCTTATCCTGGTGGACCAGAAATTTCAAAATTAGCAGAAGAATTGAGAGGTAAAGAAAATGAGAAACCAATTCTTTCTGGGTCGCTGTCTGGTGTTGCTACACCAGCGCTGCCTCTCGGCTCGTCAGCCTGCGAGACACCCATAAAAAATTGTTTCTCTTTTTCTCTCCCCCGCCCCATGCTTCATAGTAAAAATTTTGATTTCTCTTTTTCAGGATTAAAAACAGCAGTACTTTATCTAATACGTAATCTTAAAAAAGAAAACCCAAACATATTACAAGACGAGAAAGTAAAACAAGCTATAGCATTAGAATTTGAAAATGCCGTAGTAGAAACCCTCATCTATAAAACACTAAAAGCAAAAGAAAAATATAAAATAAAAACAATCATAGTCGCTGGAGGAGTATCTTGTAATGAACATTTGCAAAAAGAGATGAAAAGAATATTAAAAAAAGAAGTAACTTTACTCTTTCCAGAAAAAAAATTAACAGGAGACAACTCTATAATGATAGGCATGGCTGGATATTTACAATTTATAAAAAACAAGAAAAAAGTACCAAAAATTTCAAGTATAAAAGCTAATGGTAATTTGAGATTAAAATAGAGAAAAAGCAGAAAATCAAAAATTTCTAAGCCTTCGCCTAGGGAGTATCGTGAGAACAGGGAACCAACACGACTCTTTAAATTTTTATTTTCTGCTTTTTTGCAGCTAGAAAACCCTTTTATTTTATGATATTATTTAAATATGGATGAAAGATTACTAAAACCCTACAATCACAAAGAAACAGAAAATAAAATCTATAAGCTCTGGGAAGAAAGCGGTTTTTTTAACCCTGATGTTTGTGTAGAAAAAGGTATCACAAAATCTGATGCAAAAGCTTTTTCAATAGTTCTCCCTCCTCCAAATGTAACAGGCAATCTTCACACAGGGCATGCACTTATGCTCGTAATAGAAGATATAATGGTTCGTCATGCTCGAATGAAAGGAATGAAAACTCTCTGGCTTCCAGGTACAGACCACGCTGCTATAGCTACACAATCAAAAGTCGAAAAACTTTTAGAAAAAGAAGGAATCCATAAAAATGATATTGGTCGTGAAGAATTTTTGAAACGAGTAGAAAAATTTGCTCAAGATTCACACGACACAATAGTAAATCAAGCAAAAAAAATGGGTGCATCACTCGATTGGTCTCGTGAAGCATTTACACTTGATAAAAAAAGAAATATTACAGTCAAAACAGCATTTAAACAAATGTATGACGATGGTCTTATTTATCGTGGACACAGAATAGTAAATTGGGATCCAAAAGGTCAAACAGTCATTTCAGATGATGAAATAGTTTATAAAGAAAGAAAGGCAAAATTTTATACTTTTAAATACAGCAAAGACTTCCCTATTTATATTTCCACTACCCGACCTGAAACAAAAGTAGGTGACGTGGCTGTGGCTGTACACCCTGACGATAAAAGATATCAAAAATATATTGGTCAAACTTTTAATATAGAAGATTTTTGTGGAGTAAAATTAGAAATTAAAATTGTTGGAGATAACTCCGTGAAAAAAGATTTTGGTACTGGAGCATTAGGTGTGACTCCTGCTCATAGCCAAATAGATAGAGAAATAGCAGAAAGAAATAAACTAGAAAGCAAACAAGTCATTAATGAATTCGCAAAAATGACTGTTGGTGATGAAAGAATCTTAAATAAAAAAACGACTGAAGCTAGAGATGTCATTATAAATTGGTTAAAAGAAAATAATCTATTAGAAAAAGAGGAAGAAATTACTCAAAATGTTTCTACGGCAGAAAGAACGGGCGCTATAATAGAACCATTACCAAAACTTCAATGGTTTATGGATGTAAATAAGAAAATTCATTCTCGGAATAATAAATCTCTAAAAGAATTGATGCTTGAACCTGTACGAGATGGAAAAATAAAAATCCTTCCAAATCATTTTGAAAAAGTTTATTACAATTGGATAGAAAATCTACATGATTGGTGTATTTCAAGACAAATATGGTATGGGCACAGAATACCTGTCTGGTATAAAAAATCAATTAACAATTACGAATCAGGAATTACGAATGAAAATTCAGAAGAAATATATTGCGGAATTGAAGCACCAAAAGGTACTGGATGGGAACAAGACTCTGACACATTAGATACATGGTTTTCTTCGGGGCTTTGGACATTCTCTACTCTTGGGTGGCCTGAAAAAACAAAAGATTTACAAACTTATCACCCTATTACAGTACTTGAAACTGGTCATGATATTCTTTTCTTCTGGATTGCACGAATGATACTTATGTCACAGTATTTGTTAAATGAAATTCCATTTAAAAATGTTTATTTACATGGTATGGTCCGCACAGCTGATGGTAAGAAAATGTCTAAATCTTTAGGAAATAAATCTATTGATCCGTTAGATATAATCGAAAAATATGGTAACGATGCATTACGTATGGCAATGATTATAGGAAATACTCCAGGAAATGATTTAAAGTTAAATGAAGATGATATACGTGGTTATGCTAAGTTTACTAATAAAATATGGAATGCATCTAGATTTGTAATAGAACAAACAAAAAATATTGATATAAATAATCTTCCAGAATTAGATAAAGAAGATAAACAAAGTGAAAAAGAATTAGAAGATTTAATTATTGAAATTTCAAAAGAAATGGATGAATTTAGATATTCAATAGTCGCTGAGAAGCTTTATCATTATTTTTGGCACACTTTCGCTGATATTATTATTGAAAGATCAAAAAAGAAAATATTGGAAGATAAAAACAAAGAATCAGCTAAAACTCTACTATATACACAACTTACTACTTTATTAAAATTACTTCATCCATTTATACCATTTGTCACAGAAGAAATATGGTCTATACTTCCGACTGAAAATAAAAAATTACTAATGGTTGAAAAATGGTAAATCAAATGACAACTGATCCAAAAATTCTAGGACTAGCAGCATTAGGAGGCATCGTCCCTGCACTCTTTTGGCTTTGGTTTTGGTTAAAAGAAGACAATCAAAAACCTGAACCAAAAGGACTCATTGCTTCAATATTTATTCTTGGAATGATATCAGTTGCTATTGTTATACCAATACAAAAATTTGTTCAAACTTATGTATCTTCATATGAATGGCAAATTATCGCATGGGCTAGTATAGAAGAATTAATAAAATATTTATGTGTGATTATTCTTCTTTATAAAACTAATCGTGTCGATGAACCTATAGATTGGCCAACATTTCTAATTACTGCTGCTCTAGGATTCGCAGCAATTGAAAATACTATATTTTTAATTAAACCAATCTCGCTAGATGATACAACTGTAGGATTACTTACAGGACAATTAAGATTCTTAGGGTCTACCCTTCTTCATACTGTATCCTCTGGAATAATAGGTATATCACTAGGACTCTCATTTTTTATGAACAAATTTATAAAAAAGATATACCTTTCAATCGGTATAATATTAGCTATAACCTTGCATAGTTCTTTTAATTTTTTTATAATGGATAGTAGTGGAAGTAATTCTTTTAAAGTTTTAGGTTTTCTATGGGTCGTCACAATTATTATTATGTTACTTTTTGAAAAATTAAGAAGAATGAGTGCTTAAAATTAACAACACTTATTAAAAAATAAATATTATGGAAAATAAAAAAAGAAGTTTTTTTGATAGATTAACTGGAGGTATAAATTCTGAAGAAAAATATAAAGAAGAAGAAAAAGTATCTGCAAGTGAAAAAGAGAAAAATGGTAATGGATGGATGGAAGAGGAAAACGAAGAAATGGAATTAACTGTCGATGTATATCAAACACCTACAGATATATTAGTCAAAACAATGGTAGCTGGCGTAAAACCTGAAGACTTAGAGCTCACTATTGCCCGTGACACTATCACAATAAAAGGTAAAAGAGAAGAAAATGAAAATATAGATGAAGAAAATTATTTTATAAAAGAACTTTACTGGGGTAAATTCTCTAGAACTATATTACTACCAAAAGAAGTAGAACCAGAAGAAGTAGAAGCTACAGAAAAACACGGACTATTAACTATAAAAATACAAAAAGTAGATAAAGAAAAAAGAAATAGTATTAAAGTAAAATCTATCTAAAAAATACAAAAGGGCCGGCCTTCGTAACAACGAAAGTGGGCCCTTTTGTATTTTTTGTGCTGGGAGGCAGGATCGCACTGCCGACCCTTCGCTCTTCAGGCGAATGCTCTACTAACTGAGCTATCCCAGCATCTTACTATCTTATATTACTAAAAATTATGATTTTTGCAATCTTTGTTAATTCTATTAGTGATAGAGCAAAGTATGCTATACTAAATTAATGAGAATTTGTAAACTATGTAATAAAGAATTCAAAAACTATCAAAGTAGGTGTATTGCTAGATGTGGATCTTGTAATACTAAAATCAGAAGATTTAGAGCCAAAGCAGCAGCAATTGAATTTTTAGGTAAAAAATGTACTAAATGTGGATGGAATGGAAATCAAGCTGCTTTACAATTTCATCATTTAAAAGGAAAAGATTTTACTATTGGAAATGTAGCAAATAAAAGTTGGGATTCAATAAAAAAAGAAATAGAGAAATGTATATTATTATGTGCAAATTGTCATGCTATAGAACATAGCTCAAAAGACGATAAAAGCTTTCTAAAGGAAGCCTTAAACTACAAAGGTAAAACACTTATATTTTAAAACTTTTTTAATAAATCTTTAAAAGAAGACGTACCATCTGAAACATTTTTGACATCTTGTTGTATACCAGTGATTGAATTATATAAATCCATCATTTTATTTAAATATGGTTCTATATAATAAAAAGACCCTAAAGTAATACCTATTATCAAAATCATTTTCGCAACCTGCCACAATGTTTCTCTCTTTTGTACACCCCTAATTTTATGAAGTAACTCATTGTTCTCTTCAGTAAGTTTAAGTGTATCTTGAATCAATTCTTTAGATTCTGGATCCATCCCGTACGAAATTCTATCATTATTGTTTTTGAAAGAATTTATTACTTTAATAAGTGAATCCCATTATTTCGTACGGGATCCATAAAACCCATTTTATCATAACTTTTTCCAAAAGCCAATTTCCAAATTTTGGTTTTTTGTGTTAAATTAAAGAAGTTCTTAACTGAAGTCCTCGTAGTTCAATGGATAGAATAGCTCACTCCTAACGAGCTGATCCAGGTTCGACTCCCGGCGAGGACACAACAATTAAAATGGTGAAGCTAATTCACAACGCTTTTTGAGAGCTAAAATATCATCAATCGTTAATTTTTCATTTACACCATTATTTAGACGATACATTACTGATTTTGAATTCTCTAGATGTAGAAGACCTAAAGCATGTCCTAATTCATGAGTCAAAACTCTTGCCAATTTTCCAATATTATCAAATTGATAAATATCTATTTCCCTACTCGTAGAATCTTCTTTATAAGTTCCCTCTTCGAATTCACCACTAAACTCACTACCTATAGTATTAAATTTATTCACTTCTATATTTAAAGATGAAACCAAACGATTTAAAACTATTACTAATGCATTTATATTATTTACTTCTTCATTGAGTATTGTTTGCAATTTATTTATTTCTGTAAATTTAACATCTAAAGATAACTTTTCTTTATTTAAACGATTAAAATCTTTCTCTAAAGCCCCACCATTTTCATTAAAATATCTAACTTCTTTCTCATAAGCATTTTGACGATTTTGAAATAAAACAACTTGTGATTCAAAATCTGCTTTACGTTTCAAATAATCAGCCTGCATAGCATTATATTTTAATTTTAAATCATTATAAGATGCTTTAGTGTCACTGACTGTGATACCTATATCTTTTAATTTCTGTGTAGCTTCTTGGCGAGTATCATAAATTAAATTTATTTTTAAAACACCACTACCGTCAGATTTATAAACAAAAAGCTCCTTATCAATAGCTTTTTCCCATACTACCTCTCCAGTATTTACAACTTTGAGAAATTCATCTTTTGATATACCAAACCTATCATCAAAAGAACCTATAGAATATGTGATAGGTCTACTACATGGTAAATATTTATTTTGTAAATTAGAAAAAATTTGTTCTAGCTCGGGACGGAAGAAAAAAACTGCAATGCTTATCGCTATTACAGTAAAAATTATTTTAAATATTTTTTTCATTTGTATATTAAGTATTAAGCAAGTCCCAACATTTTTGCCAATTGAAGTTTATCAAATCCTACAACTATATCATTATCTATGATGATTACAGGCACACCCATTTGTCCACTTTTACTTATCATTTCTTCTCTGTTTTTAAGATTAGTAGCAACATCGTATTCTGTATAAACTACATTATTAGCTTTAAAATAATCCTTTGCTAAAACACAAAAGTGACAAGATGGTGTCGAATATATACTTACATTTTTCATATGTTTTTTTAATCCCGACAATATTACCGGGTGCCCCAATTAATATCGGGATTACTTTTAATACTTATATTATAGCATATGCGTCAAGCTAAATTTACTTGACATTTTATATTGAAAGTGCTACTATGTACAAGTATAAGGTACTTTGACAATATTAGAGATATTCTCACTAACTTGAGGGCGTATTATCTCCTTTCACCCTTAAATTAGTGGGAATATATCTCACTACCCATTCCAAACAGGTTGGGTAAAAAATAAATTAATTAAGGAGTTCGTATGAAAAAGTGTTGGTTCATTTCATTGTTTATCTTTTTTTCTTTGGGAATGTTCCCGCAAACGATTGAGCTTTTTGCTCAATCATATCCATCATCAGATAATGGATATCTGCAAATTAATGATGCCATAATGGTGACCGGTGGTCACTATCAGGTACCTGTCGTTTTTTCTGGAGATAGTATCGTCGGCGTTGAGTCGACATTATTTTCTTCAGACGGATTAAGTTTCGACTTTGAAAATCGAAATACTGTAACATTAAATGAGTGGTATTGGGGAAATACTTACTCTTTCCCGATTTTGGATTATGATAAAAAGACAAATAATAATACTGTCCATTGGGGATTATTCTGTCCTGATATTTTTTACAATTATTTTGCACCGGTAAGAATTAGTATAGTTGTCAATCCAAACTTAGGTGATAAATATGAGGAATATCTCATTTTTGGACAAACAATTTTTACTAAAAGTGACCCAAAGCATACTCAATATTATGCTACTGGAAGTTCTGCAAAAATAACTGTCTTCAATGGTGAAGTATGGGGAGGAGAAAATGGTACGCTAGACATTTTCAAAATTCTTGATTTGTCATCTGGAAAAATTATGACAATAGATCAAAGAAGTTTAGCCTACTATGATCTTAACGGCGATTTAAAAGTCACTAGTTTTGATGCTCTATTAAGAGTTTGTAAACACTTCAATACAATTGATAGTTATCCAGTTGAAACTGGTAATTATTATTATGATGGAGGTTGTGGTCTTGGAATAACTACCACTAAAGGTGAAGTTATAGTACAACAATCCAACAATTCGGTTAGGCTAACTTTTTCTGACAGCCTAACTAACGGTGATCTTTCATTCAAACTCCCAAAAGGAGCTTGGATTGAAAAAGGTTTAGGATTTAATGCTAATAACTCTATCTCTGATCCAAAAGATGGAATCACAAAAATGTCTTTTGTGGCTAGTAATCCTATAAAAAATGGTTCTTCTATAATTATTCATGGAGCAAAAATAGAAGAAATAACATTAACCGGAACTTTGAATAATGGAAAATCCATTATTCTTAAACATTATGGTATTACTGATGTTCCCGAAGAAAAATCAAATTCTGTTCCGACAGAATTTGATCTGTCACAGAATTATCCGAATCCGTTCAACCCTTCAACTACAATTAGCTATGCAATTCCAACCGACGGCTTCGTAAGCTTAAAAATTTACGATATGCTCGGAAAAGAAGTTGCAACATTAATTAACGAAGAAAAACCGGCAGGAGATTATACAATTAGCTTTAATGCTAACAATCTTGCAAGCGGTATGTACATCTATAAAATTTCATCCGGACCATTTAATCAAACAAAAAAAATGATTCTAATGAAATAATTTACTCAGTGCATAAAGTAGCACTGCTTTGGCCCTCTCATAAAAAAGAGGGCTTTAGTTTGCCAAATTTCTAAATTCTGTGCGGGATGGGGTAATCGAAACCCCGTCTAATCCTTGGGAAGGACTCATTCTGCCACTAAACTAATCCCGCAATATTATTACTTTATCATATTTTTAATATATAAAAAATCCTACAATTCCAATCTACGCCATAGCGTAGATGTAAGATTCACAAAAAACCTAAAGGCAGAGGCAACGCCTACGCCCTTCTATTACTTTTTTTCTTTTATTTCTAAAAATTCTTCTTTAGGTGTTTCCAGGAAGCGTGGACTTCTTTTTTTAGATTTTCTATGTCTTTGTCGCTAAATTTCTTGTTTTTATTGTAGCTAACTAATGCTTTATTTATAAATTCTTTATATTCTTTCTCTCCCATCTTTTTTATTTTCTTTATTTGTGGAGCAATATATTTATAAAATTCTACTGATTTATTTTTTACTTCTTTTGTCATTTCTTTTCCTGCCTTTGATGTTGCAAAAAATCCTGCTGCTACACCAAGTGCCGCACCTATCAATGCTCCACTTAAAAACTTACTACTTTTTTCTTCTTTTTTTGTCTGTTTTTTCATCCCGTTTAGAAATCATACCATTCGTATATATATTATTTATATATAAAGATAGTTGATTTATGTTATTTTTATAATCTTATCCCATTTTGTAAATTTCTAACGGGATTCATATTTTTTATCCCGTTAGAAGTAGAGGCTCGCTGCGAGCCCTCGCGACTTCTAACGGGATTTGTTAAACGAACTAATAATCTTCTTTATATTCTTTTTAATTTTTACATATGTATGTGCAATATCATCAGAAATACTACGAGTATCTCTCAAAATACATATTAAATAATACATAACAATCACTAACAATACACCAACAACTAATATTGCTATTGATGATACTAAATAAAAGATTGTTTGAGAGATTATAAACATAATTATATTTTAAACCTTTTTTTCACCCAATGCCATAATAATTTTAATAACAGTATCAGGATTAAGTGACATACTCTCTATCCCTTCATCTACTAGGAATTTAGCAAATTCTGGATAGTCAGATGGAGCTTGCCCACAAATGCCTATATACTTCCCTTTTTCTTTACATTTATGAATAATCTCTGCTACAAGTTTTTTAACAGCAGGATTATTTTCATTTGATATGTGAGTCACTATTCCAGAATCTCTATCAAGCCCTAAAGTAAGCTGGGTCAAATCATTTGAACCGATAGACATACCATCAAAAATCTCAAGAAATTCATCAGCTAAAAGAATATTTGAAGGAATTTCACACATAACATATACTTTTAATTCTTCATCTTTTGTACGATCTAAACCATATTCCTTCATCACATCTATCACCTTTTTACCCTCTTCTGGAGTACGACAAAATGGAACCATCGGAATGACATTCGTAAGACCCATATCTTCACGCACTATTTTCATAGCCTTACATTCAAGACCAAAAGCATCTTTAAATTTAGGATCATAATATCGAGATGCACCACGCCATCCTAGCATTGGATTCTCTTCGTGAGGTTCATACATATCTCCACCTATAAGTGTGCGATATTCATTCGTTTTAAAATCTGAAAGACGAATAATAACTTTTTCTGGATAAAACGTTGCACCAATTTTTGCTATACCAAGAGCAAGCTCATCAACATAAAATTGAGTCTTATCTTTATATGCATATGTAATGTTATCAATTTCTTTTAATAATTTTAATATTGCGGGAGTCTTTTTTCCTATTTTTAATTTCTTATAATTAATCAAAACATTTGGATGAAGACGAATATGAGAAGCGATAATAAATTCTAATCTTCCCAAACCTACCCCTTGTGCTGGAAGATGACAACTCTTAAATGCTTCATCAGGAGAACCTATATTTACCATTATTTTCGTATTTGTTTTAGGTAATGCGTCTAGACGGTGCTCTACTATCTTAAATGGCAATGTTCCAGTATACACATTGCCTACTTGCCCTCCTGAAGAGTCTACAGTAACATCCTGGCCGTTTTTAAGCACTTTTGTAGCATTATTAGACCCTACAATACAAGGAATACCAAGCTCACGAGAGACTATAGCCGCATGAGAAGTACGCCCACCTTTGTCTGTAATAATAGCACTCGCTATTTTCATTATTGGCTCCCAATCTGGATCTGTAATCTCTGTGACGAGCACTTCTCCTTTTTTAAACGAAGAAATATTTTTTGCACTAGAAAGAACACGGACTTTCCCACTTCCAATTTTAGAACCGACAGCGATACCACTCACCAAAATTTTGCTCGTTTTTTGTAATTGATATTCTTTTAATACATTTTTATCTTGCCCAGATACGACAGTCTCAGGACGTGCTTGCACAATGAAAAGCTCACCTGTCTTTCCATCTTTTGCCCATTCTATATCCATTGGTTGATAACGATTATGTTTTTTAGAAAAATATTTTTCTATTTGTAAACACCATTTTGCAAGCTTTGTAGCTTCCTCATTTGTAATACAAAACTTTTTTTGTTCTTCTACTGTAACTTTTGCTTCCTTTGTACCATCTTTTGCATAAACAAGTTTAATATTTTTCTTACCGATATTTTTCCCAATTATTGAATTCTTACTTCCATTTTCTAATGTTGGTTTAAAAACAATAAATTCATCTGGAATAACTTTTCCCTGAACAATAAATTCTCCCAAACCATAAATACCATTTATTAAAATAACTTTATCAAAGCCTGTCTCAGTATCTATAGTAAATGCCACACCTGAAGAAGATAAATCAGAACGCACCATACGTTGTACACCCACAGACAAAGCTGCATCAAAATGTGAAAATCCTTTATCTGCTCTGTAAGAGACAGCT
Source organism: Candidatus Nomurabacteria bacterium CG_4_10_14_0_2_um_filter_30_12 (assembly GCA_002792755.1). Lineage (GTDB taxonomy): Bacteria > Patescibacteriota > Minisyncoccia > Phycocordibacterales > UBA9973 > UBA9973. The sequence continues at coordinate 11,684 of PFOY01000014.1, read as the reverse complement.
CTATCAGTAAATAAAGATGCAATACATTTCTTTGTTGCTACAAGTATGTTTTCAATACCATGTATGTTTAAATAAGTTTCTTGTTGACCTGCAAATGAAGCTCCTGGAAGATCTTCCGCTGTAGCAGAAGAACGCACTGCGACGTCACTATTTTTACCATATTTTTCTCCCAGCTCTCTATATGCTTTAATCACTACATCTTGTAAATCTTGTGGCAATTTAGCTTTTAAAATAGCCTCACGCACTTTTTTAGCACGAACTTGAAGATTCTTAAGATCACGAGTATTTAAATCTAAAAGAATTTCTTTTATTTTCTCATCCAATCCTGTTTTTCTAAAAAAATGACGATAAGCATCGGCTGTCAAAGCAAAACCATCTGGGACATTTACACCAAGTGGCACGAGATTCGAATACATTTCTCCTAATGCAGCATTTTTACCTCCTACAATAGGAACATCATCAATGCCTACTTCACTAAACCATTTCACAAAAACATCCTTTTTTTCTTTTATCATAATCACTAAATTTTATATTATTAATAATCAATACTTTTTAGTATATATAAAGATATTATAGCATAATTTACAAAATCTATATTTTAGAAATTTTTATTAACCTATCATATTTTACCTTTCTTTCAGATTTTTCTGGTGCACCTGATTTGAGACCAAAACAACCAAAAGCAAAAGCTAAGTCAGCTATAAAATCATCATTAGTTTCTCCACTTCTGTGACTGACTATGAGCTCTACATCATTTAGACGAGCCAATTGCATCGTTTCAAGTGTCTCTGTTAAAGTGCCTATTTGATTTGGTTTTATAATCATTGCATTTATACTATTTTTCTCAATTGCTTCTTTTAAAAGAACTTTATTTGTCACAGTTAAATCATCTCCTACCACTATCAAATTATTTTGATTTTCTTTTAATTTTCTAAAACTTTCAAAATCCTCTTCATCAAAAGGATCTTCGATAGACAATAAATTAAATTCTGTAATTAAAGATTTATAAATATTCATTAATTCTTCTTTTGTAATTTCTTGACCATCAACTTTGTATTTACCATCATTATAAAAAGAAGAGGAAGCTACATCGAGTGCAAGCATTACTTTACCTTCTAAATTATTTTCTTTTATTGCCTTACTTAAATATTCTAGAGGTTTTCTGATATTACTTATCTTTGGAGCAAAACCTCCTTCGTCACCTAAAACAAGAGATTTTTCTCCTAATTCTTTTTCAATAATTTCTTTTAGACTATTTTGTATTTTAATACCAATTTCAACAGCTTCACTTGCATCGTCTTTATCAGAAACGACATGATATTCTTGAAAAGCCAAATCGTTCTTCGCATGCTTGCCTCCATTTATTAAATTCATATAAAGATGTGGAATTCTTCTAGATGGTTTTATCTCCATTAGAATACGTAGATGTTCAAATGTTTCTACATTAGATACTTTCGCTGCCGTCTTAGCACAAGCTATACTCACACCTATCATTGCATTTCCTCCTAAATTATCTTTATTAGAAGTTCCATCTAGTTCAATCATTATTCTATCAATTTCTCTTTGATTTAAAACATCTTGACCTATCAAAGCAGGAGCAATTATGTTATTTACTTTTTCTATTACATTTTTTACACCTTTTCCATCTTCATCATGTAGCTCATGAGCCTCATGAATACCTGTAGAAGCACCAGAAGGTACAGAAAAACTATCAAATTTTTCATCTACCCAAACTGTCACCTTCAATGTTGGATTACTTCGTGAATTATTTATTTCTTCTGCTATTATTTTTGTAATTTTATTTTCCATATTTTTTAAAATTCCTTAACCTATCATATATGCTAGACTAAGGAATTTTTTATTATTTTTATTTCTTTGTTAAAAGAATCATTAAGTCTGAAACATTTACACCAGTGGGGCCTGTGTTTATTAGATCACCTGACTTTTCAAATATATTATAAGAATCAAAACGTTCTAAATAATCATTAACATTTAAATCTAATTTTTCTATTTTCTCTATTGTGCTTTTATCTACTATTGCTCCAGCTCTATCACTATTGTCCATACCATCAGATGCAAAAGATATAAAGAGAGAATCATCATCGATTAATTTTTTCTTAATTACAGAAAGCCCCATATGAAGACTCCTGCCACCTTTTCCGCTCTTATCTTTAACTTGTATACTTGGCTCCCCCGCTGCCAAAACCACAGAATTATCTTTCTTTAATATAAATATTCTTTCCAATGCTTTATCTATCACATCATACAGATCAGTAGAAGCAATATTTACTTTCAAATCAAATTCTTTTGCTTTCTTTTCCATCGCTTTTACTGCAATTTTATTAGAGACAAGTATAAAATTATAAACTTTTTCAAAATATTTATCTTCTTTTGTTGTTTCAATCAAATCAAATTCACCTAAATTATTATTTAAAATAATTTGTTTAGCATCATTTATGGTAGATCTATCTTTATATGTAGGACCAGAAGCAACACTATCAAAAAGATCTCCTGGAACATCAGAAAATATAAGACCAACTACTGTCGCAGGATAAGCCATCTTTGTAAGTCCACCACCTTTTAAAAGAGATAAATGTTTTCTGACTGTATTGATCTGATTTATTGTTTTACCAGAGCCTAGAAATGCATCATAAAGTTTTGCACCTTGCTTATATTCACTTTCTGGGTAACAAAGAAGAGCAGAGCCACCACCAGAAACAAGCACTATTATAAGATCTTCTTCTGTAGATTTCTCAATTAATTCATATATCTTTCTTCCAGCTTCTACGTTTGCTTCTGATGGCCTTGGATGGGTACCAGCAAAAGTCTCTATGTATTTTGTATCAACTTTCTCTAGACCAATAACGACTCCACCACTAATTCTATCTCCTAAAATTCTCTCTAGGGCTAAAGCCGCATCACAAGAAGATTTACCAAAACCAACAATTTTAATATTTTTAAATTTGGATAAATCAAACTCTTTTTCTTTTATTGATAAAATATTACCTACAAGATAAATATAAGCATCTATCACTTTTTCTGTGCTAATGGCATTATATCCTGCTTCCATTATCTCTAGTGCTATTTTACGATTTGGAGTTATAGCCAACTCATCAAAATTTTTAATAAATCCCGTACGAAATTTTGTCATTGTTTATTTTAAAATAATTATTAATGTCTATAAGTATATACTGATATTTCGTACGGGATAAATCTTTCACTCATTTTTTATTTTACTAAATTCTGTAAATTACCAGACATAAAACTTTTTATATTTTCTATCGTTGTCTTTACGATATCATTCTCTGCTTCTTTAGAATAAAAAGCAATATGAGGAGTAATGATAACGTTTGGCATATCTATGAGCACATGATCTTCAAGAAGTATCTTATAATCTTTTACCTTTTCTGATTTAGAAATATCAGAAAGTATCTCAAATTCTTCTTTTAATTCCCTTTCACCCTCCAATACATCGAGTCCTGCACCAGCAATTATCTTTTCTTCAAGCCCCCAAATAAGAGCATCTGTGTCTATAAGCTCACCTCTTGCAGTATTTATTATATAAACACCTTTTTTCATTTTTGTAATACTCTCTTTATTTATAAAATGATAATTCTCTTTTGTATAAGGAGCATGTAAGGTAATAATATCAGAAGACGAAAAAACTTCATCTAAATCTTTATATTCAAAATCATTCTCTTTTGCAAAATCTAAATCTGAATATAAATCATACGCTACGACTTTCATATTAAAACCTTTAGCAATCTTTATTACATTTTTACCTATTTTACCTGTCCCTATGACTCCAATAACTTTCCCATGTAAATCAAAACCCTGAAGCGAAGAAATATTAAAATCCGCACCTTCTTTCAAATTATTATAAGCATCATAAATCTTTCGTGATAAATTTAAAAGTAAAGCAAAAGCAAATTCAGCTACAGTATAAGAACCATAAGCTGGAACATTGGATACCTTTATTTCCTTACTTTCAGCATATTTATAATCAATATGATCAAATCCAGTAGAACGAGTAGCAATAAATTTTAAATTATTTAAATTATCTATTATATTCTTATCTAATTTAGAATTAATAAAAACAGATACAACATCAGCATCTTTTGCTTTATCTATATTTTCTTCATTTAATTTCTCTTCAAAACAAAAAACTTCATTATTTGGTAAAAGTTCTTTAAGAATTTTTTCTTCATTATTAAACACTTCAAAAAATACTATTTTCATACTCTTATTGTATCAACAATTAATTATTTAAACAAATTCTTTAAAAAAGAAAAAAAACCATTAGAATTAGTCTTTTTTCCTTCTATTAGTGAATTCTTTTCATCTACAACAAGTATCATATTTTCACCCTCTTTTGCTAAACCAAATTTCTCTCTAATGCTCTCTTCTACCCCTTTTTCTGTTTTTAATTTTGAAATTTCAGAATTAAGCTTCTCTTTTGATTTTTCTAATTCTAATATTTTATCTTCCACTATTTTCCTATTTTTACTTGTATCTTCCATTTTATTCATAAAACCAAACATACTAAAAATAAAAAATAATATGAGTACACCAAAAAATATCAAAAATGGCTTTGATTGCATTATATTTTCGAACCTTCCCTTTTTTTGAAAATTCCTCATCCCGTTAGAAGCAGATCACGATCAAGTCGCATATCTGATATATTAAATTATTAATTTTTATGATATTTGATTTCATGTTTTATTTATGTCTAAATTATGATCGTAGCTTCTAACGGGACTCATAATATGTTATCATTATAGTATGTTTTTCAACAAAAAACACCAAAAGAAAATACAAATGATCTGGTCAGTACTTGTCGTATTGATAATAATAAGTATGATTTTACTTTATTCTCCTATATTTACTATAAAGTAAGGTAAAGCAAAATAGTAGATTATCATTTATAAAGCACAAAAATTTTTTGCTAAAAATTTTCTCTGTCCGTCGTCGACACTCCTTCCAAGATTTTCTAAATAATAATCTACTATTTTGCTACTCTCCAGAGCGCATCATTTTTAGAAATACATCCTGTGGAATATTTATCTTTCCTCGTTCTTTCATTTTCTTTTTACCTTTCTTTTGTTTATCTCTAAGTTTATTTTTACGAGTCACATCTCCACCATACATATGTTGAGTGACATCTTTACTAAATGCTTGTAATGTTTTAGAAGATATTATACGTCCTAGTGCTCTGCCTTGTATTTTTGTAACAAACATTTGTCTTGGTAGAATACTATGCAATTTTTCAACTAGATTTTCTGCCTCTTCTTCTACTCTCCTTTTAGAAACAACTCTAGAAAAAGCTGCTACTATGTCATCAGCTACCAATACATCTAGCCTAGTTACATTGGCTTTACGCATATCATCTATCTCATAAGAAATAGATCCATACCCAGAAGAAACACTTTTTAATTCATCAAAGAAATTACGCATAAGTTCACGAAGTGGCATTTTTACAGAAATAGAAGAACGATTGTTTCCGAAATTATCTGTCTCACCTATTTCAGCTTCATGGTCAAAAAGAAGTTGCATAATAGCACCAATATATTTTATCGGTAAAATTATTTTTAAATTTACCCAAGGTTCAAATACAGTATCTATGTTTCCATCATCTGGAAAAAAATAAGGTGAATAAATCTTTACTTTTTTACCATTTCTCAATAAAACTTCATAAGTAATAGAAGGTGTGGTTATAACTAATTTCAAATTAAATTCACGTTTTAATCTTTCTGTAATTATCTCTAAATGTAGCATTCCAAGAAAACCACATCTAAAACCTCGCCCTAAAGACCCTGAAGATTCTTCTTCATAAGAAAAAGACGAATCAGAAAGTCTCAATTTACCCAAGGCCATTTTAAGTTCTAAAAAATCATCTGCATTTTTCGGAAATACAGATGCCCAGACTACAGGCATCGGTTGCATATATCCAGGTAATGCAGGAAGCGGATTCTTTTCTCTTGTTATAGTATCTCCTACAGAAGCTATACCCGGCCTTTTTATACCTGTGACAATATATCCAGTATCTCCAGCTTCTAAATACTCACGAGGGGTTTCTTCTGGAGAAAAAGTGCCAACTTCAAGAGAAATAAATTTCTCACCAGATACAGAAAATATTAAACTCTCCCCCTTTTTTACTTTTCCATCAAGTAATCTGACAAAAACAATGACACCTCTATGATTAGAATATTTAAAATCAAAAACAAGTGCTCTTAAAACATTTTCTCCTTTATAATTCTCTACTGGTGGAGGAATACGTTTTATAATTTCTTGTAAAAGATTTTCAACACCTTCACCTGTACGTCCAGAAACAAAAAGTATTTCATCTTGATCACAATCTAAAAGTTCTATGACTTCTTTTGTCACTTCCTCTACTCGAGCAAGTGGTGAATCAATCTTAGATAACACTGGAATTATTTTTATGCCTCCATCACGTGCCATATGAAGAGTGGTAAATGTCTGTGCTTGTACTCCTTGCGTCGCATCGACTAACAATATAGAACCTTCTACAGCTTTTAAGGCACGAGAAACTTCATAAGAAAAATCTATATGCCCGGGAGTATCTATCAAATTCAGAATATATTCTGAATTTGAATTTTCAATTTTTAATTTAGAATTTTCACTAGAAATTGAATCATTGATTGGAAACTGGAAATTGGAAACTGGAAATTGGGGTCTATACTCCATCCTAACAGGTTGCATTTTAATTGTTATTCCCCTTTCACGTTCAAGATCCATAGAATCAAGAACTTGATCACGCATTTTACGTTCTGGAATAGTATGTGTTATCTCAAGCATACGGTCAGCCAAAGTACTTTTACCATGATCTATGTGTGCAATTATAGAGAAATTTCTTATATGTTTTAAATCCATCCATTAAATATAACAGAATTAAGAAAAAAGAAAACCATACAAATTCTTGATATATATCTTCTTCATAAGAAAGTTAATAAGTTTACACATATACACCATGGTTGATATGTGTAAAGAGAATTACTTTTTTATATAAGATTTTGCTAATTTAAAAGTTTTGAAATTCTCCCCTATTTTTATTTCTTTCAGATAATCTAAAAAACTTTTTGGTAATGGAGAAGGTCCAACCCAAACACTTTTCTGAATCATTATATAGCCAAATTTTACTAAATGTCTTCTAAACCAATCGCGTTCTTTTCTTTGATTATGTGGAATATCATACATAACTATTAAATTTTTTGAGTCATTTTCTTTAAACGGTGAAGAAAAAGTAATATAATAAAAATTTCTTTTTCTATTTTTTGTTTTTACACAACTTTTTTTATCATTTGAAAAAACTGGAATACCAAAAGAATTAACTTCTATTCCCTTATAGTAAAATCTCTTTTTAAAACTCATATATAAATGATACCACAAACTACACATATCAACCATGGTGTATATGTGTATAAATATGCATTCTTTAACAAAAAAAGAAAATGATTATTCTTTAAGCTAAGAGTGAATAATACCTAGTCAAGCTAGATTAAGAGATTTAGAGTTCTTCCTGTGGGGAAACCAATACCTGAGAACGCCAAAACTTGGTTTTAAGAGTTTGGATAAGGCTAAGAAATTCTTCATTTTTCAAAATATACAATATTATAATACCAGAACAAATACCTAAAATTCCTGATATGAATCCTTGTAAAAATACTCCCCAAAAAGTAGTAATACCAAATATCGGAGAAAAAATATTTAAACTTAAATAAGTCACTATTCCAATAAAAAATGATGCACCTAAACTTTGAAAAAAAGTCTTAGTGATAAAAGATTCATGCTCCATAAAATCTCTTCGAACAAAATACCAATGTAAAATAAAATTAATAATAGTACCGATAGAATACGCAAGTGGAAGCATCAATACTTCTGTACCAGGAATATCTTCAACTTTCAATAAAGATTCTATAAAATATCGGAACATCGGAATACTCTGAAAGATTTGAAGAAAAAGATAAGATAAAATAACAATTAAAATAGAAGAAAATAAGTTTACAGTAAGTGGTCTCTTTGTGTCACCAGTAGCATAGTAAGCACGAGATAAAAGAGCCACCATACCTTGTGCTAAAACTGACACAGAAAAAATAGCCAAAGATGCTGCGACGAGACGAGTATTATCCCAAGAAAAAGAACCAGAGCCAAGTATCACACGCACTATTTGCGCACGCAATACAATAAAAAGAAAAATAACAGGAAGTGACCAAAACACTATTTGTCTCGCAGTAGACTTCAAATGATTCTTAAATTCATTTTTTACTCCATTATTAAAAGATTTTACTAATGTTGGAAAAGCAGCTACAGCATAAGATATACCAATGATATTAAGAGGTACTGACTGAAGATTGAAAGAAAAATTAAAAATTGAAATAGAACCACTAGAAAGATAAGAAGCAAATGCAATTATTGAAATGAGTGCAATATTATTAAAAGAAAGTCCTAATGTCCTTGGAAGAGACATAAGTGCTATTTTCTTTATTTCTTTAAAATTAATATTAAAAGAAAATCTAGGCTTAAAACCACATCCAAAAGATGCAAAAGCTTGAATCAAAAAATGCATAAATGCTCCCAAAACTACACCAAATACCAATCCATAAATTCCAAAAATAGGGTAAAGAAAAACAATACCTACTATTATACCTATATTATAAAAAATAGGACTCAAAGAATAAATGAAAAATTTACGGAAAAGCTGAGTGATAGTACCAAAAAGATTTGAAAGACCCATCAAGATAGGAGAAAGAAGCATTATTCGTGAAAACAAAATTACCTTTTCTTGCATAGCTATACTAAAACCAGGAGTAATGAAAAATATTAAATAAGGCATAATAAAAAAAGCTATTATGGAAATAATTATCATTACTATAAAAAATACAGTAAATACATTATTCAATAATTTTCGTGCTTCATTTGTCACAGTATCCCCTTTCATCTTTTCCAAAATGAAAGGGATTAAAACTGTAATAGAAGCTAAAGATGCAATAGAAATAAAGATGAGGTCTGGCACACGAAAAGCAGCATAATAAGCATCGAGCCCAGAAGATGGACCTATAAAATGAGCAATAAATCTATCACGAAAAAGTGCTAAAATCTGAGAAAGAAATGTAAAACAACCTAAAAGAAGTGCAGCTTGATTTATATTTCCATATTCCTTACTGAAAATTTTCAAGATCTTCTGCATCCCGTTAGAAATTTAAAAAACCATTCTTTTTGTAAAATAATACTGTCATATAATTTAATATACCTGAATTTCTAACGGGGTGCATTTTCTTTAATTATTATTGTGTTTTTTTAGTATCTTTTGTTGTAGTGACTGGAGCTATCGCAGGATTTCCATTCTTTAAAGCATTTACATACTGTATCAAATCTTTATTGTTAGGAAGAAGAGAAAGTGCATTTTCTGCATAAGATATAGCAGCACTATTATTACCATCACTTTTTTCTATTTGAGAAAGAGTGATCAAAGTCTCTATATAATCAGGTTTTAACGTAAGAGCTTCTTTTGCTGTATCTCTAGCCTCTTTTGTTTTTCCATCTGCAAAATATACTCGTGCTGTAGCAAGTTTGATTCCTGGATTTAATGGATTAAGAACAGATGCTCCTTTATAAGATTCTACTGCTTTACTATATGCATCTTTCACACCCAACAATCCGACAGTATTATATACATCACCTAATAAACTTGAATTTAAATAATTTGTCTTATCATAAGAGACTGCAAGTTGTGCACCATTTACTGCTTGATCAAAACTTGATTGTAAATCTGCTTTATCTGCTTCTGATAATGAAGATGTACCTTTAGATACTATTGAATTAATCTTCGTAAGATAAACTTGTGCATAAGTACGTAAATACAAATCATTTTGATGTAATGAGATAGCTCTACTTATAGAATCTTCAGCAATTGGAATAGATGTAGCAGATAATGTCTTTCCAAAATATGAGACGGAAGCTAATCTTTCAATATATTTAAATCCAGTTGCTGCTGAAACCATCATCAATATCACAAGAATGAGTATTGAGAAAAAACTTTTCCTTGGATCATCTAAGAATGAAAATGAGATCTCTCCGTCTTGATAGGAAGAAGAAGCTAATCCTATAAATGCTCCAGTGAAAGCAAAAGCTAATAAAAAGACGACTCCACCTGTAGAATAAAAAAAAGAAGAAACAAACAGATAAAGAGCTGCTACAAAGAATACTACAACTTCCCAATTTAAATTATTCTTAATACTAGAAAAAAGAGATCTTGCACCAGTAAGTAAAAATAAAACAAAGAATACAAGCCAAGACAATATGCCTAAAGAACCAGTGGTAGAAGCAAAAGTTGGCAACAAACCTGAACCTGAATTAAAAGAAGTATCCCAAAATTGAGTAGAATTAATGACCATTGGTTTATACATTGCCCATACTTCTCCAAATTTATTTGGTCCTACACCTAAAACTGGATTATTCATCAAGGCTCCACCCGTGACAGACATAGTAGCAGAAAATGAAGGTCTGACTTCAACATTAGACAGACCTAGACTATTTGGTAAAAGACCTCCGATAAATTGACCTGACATAAAGAATAAAAGTGAAATCATAACAACAGCAAAAGAAAAAGCTGGGAATTGTTTTCTCTCACCTTCTTTTGGTTCTTTACCAAATGAATATGAAATTTTGTAAACAAAAATAATCAAAGCAAAGACGCCAAGGAGCTCCCAAATCAATGGGAAATTTACTGCTGCAGACAACACGATTGAAAATACAATTAAAACACCTAAAAGCCATTTAATCGTTTTTGAAATTGAAAAGAATTCAATCATAAAAAGAGACATAATAGTAGAAAATCCAGCAAAAAGTCCAAAAGTATTCCAAGATCCTAAAATATTATCAGTCTTTCCACCTAATACACCTAAAGATAATATATCAGGTAAAAACAAACGGAAACTTTGGAATATAAATAATACAGCAGAAGATATGATGACTCCCCAGAAGACAGTCTTAGCATTATTAATATCTTTTAATACGATAGAAGAGACTAGCATTAAAAGAAATGCACCAAGCATGAAATAAAAAGTACCTACATCTAACATTATCCCAAAAAGAGATATTTGAGTTGCAGAAGAAAATAAAGCAGAAACAAGAACTACTAAAAGAATACCAAGACCAGAAAGTAAAAGCCAAGACTTCGGTACACTTATTCTACCATCAGAAAAACGAGCTGATATCCAAAAAATAATTGAAATAACTAAACCCAATACTAAAAGCAAACCTTTTGATGTCTCGACAGGTATCTGTGTAAAAGGTAAAAAGAAAACTGGTAATAATACAACGACTACAAAAAGAGACCAAAACGAAATCCTATCTAAAATATTTGATAACATATTATTTTTAATTTATTTTTAAAAACACTTATAAAAATCTAAAAACTTCCGACTTTATTAATAAAAACATTATATCACTTTATTATAAGTAAATCATCTATTACATCAATTACAGAAGCTCTAAGATTAAGAGAAGTAGAAAGAAGTAAACTAAAACTCTCATAAACACCATCACCAGTCACATTAAATATTTTATTTTTAGCAACTTTCATCTCATTAGAAATATCTTTCCAATTATTATAAGATTTAATAAAAATACTACCATTTATTTTACTTATTTGTTTATAAGAAGTA
>PFOY01000049.1 GCA_002792755.1 Candidatus Nomurabacteria bacterium CG_4_10_14_0_2_um_filter_30_12 | reverse complement strand
TCATACTCTTGCCTCTAGTTCCTGTAATTCCAATCAATATGACTTCTGGTGCACATTTAATAAACAAAGACACATCCATTTCTATTGGAATCCTATTTTTTTGTGCTTCTTTTATATAAATAGAATCAAGAGGCACACCAGCAGCCTTTATAATCATATCTCTATCCCTAAAATCTTCTAACCTGTGTTCACCCAAGACAAATTTTATTTTCTTTTTATTTTTAATTTTTAATTCGTAATTCGTAATTAATTCTACTGAAGTTTTGAGTTGTTCTTTTGTCTTCAAATCAGTAACTATCAAATCAGCACCACATTCTGCTAAAAATTTGGTATATCCTAATCCTCGCCCTAAAATACCTAGCCCCATGACTGTAATTTTCTTTCCTTTAAATTGTTGTTTATAATCTTGCATCTATTTATTTTAAAATTAAATACTTAACACTTTTAGACGATCGTGCAAAACTGTTAGTATTAAATTACTTCTTGTTGATAACATTTTTCACAATATAAAATTGGGGCGACTTCTTCTGTCAAATTTGTATTTACATCTTTATTACAATTTGAACATTTACGTACAAAAAACTTAAATGGTCCACGACGTATTACTCGATCTTTGTGACGACAATAAAAACATTTCCTAGGTATTGGTAATATCATTTTACGATAAAATAACAATTCCTGTTCTGTGATTTTATAATTTCTCTCACAAGAAATACATTTTAATACTTCTTTAGTGATTTCATCTTTAACATCCTTGATATGATCCGGAATATTTTCTGGTAATAGTGTCTCTTTACCCATCGTCATTTGAATGTTATCTTCCCATCTAAAACCTTGGGCTAACGCCTCTTTTTTAGTTAAAGGCATATTATCTTGAGCAATAGTTTCATTGTAAGCAAATAATGATAATTCTGGAGGCATCATTAAACCATAAATACCTTGCTCGGTTAATTCTTTAATAATATATTCTTTTAATTCCTCATATTCCTCTTTTGAATATTGTTTATTTAAAATACAATATTGAGAATTTTTTATTGAATCACAACCAAATAAATTTTTGTTATTATGATAACAAGACATAGAATATGAAACTTCACTACTTTGGTCTATGCAATATGAAGCAATAATCTTACTAGAATAACCAGTTGAAACACATTCTAAAAGTAATTCTGATTGAAAACCAAAACCAATTATTCCCATTGAATCTTTAATCTTTTTTCCGGAAAAGATGTATTTACAATTTTCTCCTTTAGTCACCTCAAAACTATCTTTTATATTTTTACATTCAAATAGATAATCCCCAGTTGAATCAATTGTTTTTAAATTATTATTCTCTTTATGTGGAAATTGTTTTTTAAAATTTAAAAATTCTTTTATATATTTTTCACGAATCTTATAATTTCCCTTAAATTCATTTATTCTTTTTTCATATTCTTCTTTTGAAATTTTTTCATTAAACCAATAATTACTTTTATTTCTTAAATTTACACAACCAAAACAATTAACTAAATTTGAACAATTATAAATAAAATACGAGTCGACACATCCAACAATATTCTGACCATAATCAATTTTATTTGATTGATTTACATTTACAGTTTCATAACATTGCTCAATATTTACACCAAAATATGCATCACATAATTCTCTACAATCTCTGACACCACGAGAATATAGTGTCTCTTCAGCTGATCCACCATTAAATAAAAAATAACAATTCTTTGCTCCGCCAGCATTACTTATATAATCACTATTTATTATTGGTCCACTTGAAAGTGTTGCGTATAAATTAAGCTTAGGAACTCGAACAAATAATTCTTTTAATTGCTCTAAAAAAGTTTTTGATTTATTATAATCAATAGCATAACTTTTTGGATCCCATCCATCTCCATTATAACAATCACGACAGCTTATAATATAAGATGATTTTGGATTATACATAGTGATAATGCTTTTGTTGCAAAAAACACATTTTTGTCCAGAATAAAGTGTAGTCTCATTCCTCCATAAAGCTCTTATTTTGAAACGACAATCGGGACAAATATTTGGAACAGGAACTTTCATTTTTTCATAAAAAGAAAATTCGTCTTGGTCTATTTCAAAGCTTTCGTTGCATTTATTACATTTTTTTATCTCAGTTTCTTTCATTCGTAATTCGTAATTATTTTAATACTTTTTTGAATTCTTCCATATCATTAAAATGAATTCTTTTTCCATTTATTTCCTGATAATCTTCATGACCCTTACCAGCACAAAGTATGATGTCTCCCTTTTGAGCCGTTTCTACTGCTTCCCCTATCGCTAAACGACGGTCAGCTATTGTAACGACTTTTATATTTTCTTCATGAACTAAATCACTCTTCATATCATCAATAATTTTATCTGAATTCTCACTTCTAGGATTATCTGAGGTAAATATAGCAATATCAGAAAGACTTGCTCCTATTTTCCCCATTTTAGAACGTTTTAATGGATCACGATCACCACCACAACCAAATACAGATATTATCCTTCCACTATTTGATTTTATTTCTTTTATTGTCAAAAGTACTTTTTCTAATGCATCTGGTGTATGAGCATAGTCAATAATAACGACGATGCCATTTTGAGAAATATAATAATCAAAACGTCCACGAGGTGGCTCTATACTTTCTAAAATTTTATTAACTTTTACTAAATCAAAATTAAGAAGTTTGCAAGTGCTCCACACAGCAAGTAAATTATAAGCATTAAATTTACCTAAAAGCCTCGAGCGCACCTCTTTTTTATTAATAGAAAACTGGAGTCCATCAAAATCTAATTTCTTAATTTCTCCATGAAAATCCTGAACCGTCGGGTGTCCAACACCCGACAGGAAGCCATAAGAAAATTTACGAGCTTTTATATCTTCAAGCATTTTTTTACCATATTCATCATCCACATTTGTTAAAGCAAAAGCCTTGGTGGGTAACATTGTAAAAAATTTCTTTTTCGCTCCAAAATAATTTTCAAAATTCTTGTGATAATCTAAATGGTCGTGAGTCAAATTTGTAAAAATTCCTCCAGTAAAATTTATCCCTGCTACTCTATTTTGATCTAATGCGTGAGAAGAAACTTCCATAAAAACATACTCACAACCTTCATCTAACATTTTTCTTAAAAGTTTCGTTAAATAAATAGAATCTGGTGTTGTGCTAGGAGCTTTTTCATCATGCAGCACTATACTAAAACCAATAATATTTTCTACAGTCCCAATGAGTCCAACCTTATATCCTAATACTGTAGCTACTTTATACAAAAGTGTTGCAGTCGTTGTCTTACCATTCGTACCTGTCACACCTATTATTTTTAATTTTTTAGATGCATTACCATAACGAATTCTTGTAAAAAAAAGTCTCAAAGCCCACCATATTTTTTTTAGTTTTTTAATTATTTTCTGCATAATTACTTTATTTCTTTTTCAATTTTGGTCTTATCAAAATCTTTTGTTTTATCTTTTGAAATCTTTCAACTTTTTTACCATCAAATATAATTGTTTCCAAAAACATACTTAATGGTCTTATCCACAAACCCTTATGATTATAAAGTGGTTTATATATAACAAAATCTTCAAGTGTCTCACTATGTTTAGCTATTCCCATTACTTCATATTCTCCACCTTTAAAATGTTTGTATCTCCCTAATTCTAATTTATGCATAAATAAAAATTAATTTATTAATGATTTACGATGTTGAGGAGCATTTATAAGTCCACATTTTTTATATTTATAAACTTCACCAGTAGCAGAATTTATTGCACCACAAGGACAAGGGTCATTCCTGCCAATTTCCCCATAACCAACAGATAATCCTTTTTCTTTTTCAGGAAGTTCAGAAAATTCTTCATGGCTAGTAATCAAAGTTTGTTTTGGTATTTCCGTCTGTACACGACTTCGTTCAGCACCTTCCACATTAATAGTCTCAACAAGTGAGAGCATTTGCTCTTTAAATACTTCCTCCATTTCCTTAAACATTTGTAAGCCTTCTTTTTTATATTCTACAATAGGTTCTCGTTGACCATAAGCTCGTAAATTTACAGAACTACGTAAATAGTCCATAGCTTCTAAATGTTCCATCCAAAGAGTATCTGTAGTATAAAGAGCAATTCTTCTAACTGTTTCTAAAAATGCTTCTTCTCCTAATTTATTTCTTTTTTCTTCTATTATTTTTCTATCCTCGCTGAGTCTAAGCGGGTCTATTTTTTCTTTTTCACTTCTTTTTTCTACAACTTCCTTTAATAAAGCTTCTATTTCTTCTTTTTTAGAACGCATCATCTTTTGTCGTCTTTCATAAATAATCTTGCGTTGATGGTTCATAACATCATCATATTCAAGAGTATTTTTTCTAGCATCAAAATGAAAACCTTCTATTTTGGCTTGAGCACTTTCAAGGGATCTATTTATAAAACCATTTTCAATAGGCATATCTTCTGGAATACCAAAACGCCCCATCATCGTCTTTATTCGTTCTGATCCAAATACTCGCATCAAATCATCTTCAAGAGAAACATAAAATTGTGTTTCTCCAGGATCTCCTTGTCTACCAGAACGACCTCGAAGCTGATTGTCTATTCTTCTTGCCTCATGTCTTTCGGTACCAAGAACAAAAAGTCCACCTACTTTTTTTACAAATTCATATTCTTCTTCATTTTGTGGATTTCCTCCAAGTTTAATATCTATTCCTCGTCCAGCCATGTTTGTGGCGATAGTCACTGCATTTCTACGTCCAGCTTGTGCTATTATCTCTCCTTCCTTTTCGTGATTCTTTGCATTTAAAATAACATGGTTTACACCTTCTTGTTTTAAATAAACAGATAAAAGTTCATTTTTCTCAATTGAAATAGTACCAATCAAAACTGGTTGACCACGCTCATTTAATTCTTTAATTTTTTTGGCAATTGCTTGAAATTTTCCTTTTTCACTTTGAAAAATTAAATCAGGATGATCTGCTCTTACAACAATACGATTAGTAGGAATTATTACTACATCTAAATTATAAACTTTCAAAAACTCTTCTTGACTCGTTTCCGCTGTTCCTGTCATGCCAGATAATTTTTTATAAAATCTAAAATAATTTTGAAAAGTAATAGAACCAGAAGAACGAGTTTCCTTTTCAATTTTTACTCCTTCTTTAGCTTCAATAGCTTGATGAATTCCTTCAGACCACCTTCGTCCTGGCTGAAGACGCCCAGTAAAAGGATCCACAATAATTACTTCTCCTTCTTTTACGACATAGTCTCTATCACGTTCAAATATAGCCTGTGCTTTTACCGCAGTTTCTAAATGATGTACATATTTTATTCCTTTTTCTGTATAGATATTATCTACTCCAAGTAGATTTTCAGCTTTACTTATACCTTCATCTGTTAAGGTCACAGCTTTTAATTTTTCATCTACCTCATAATCAGTATCTCTTTTAAGTTGTTTAGCAATTTGATAAAATTTAACATAGAAATCTTCAGAATCACCAGATGCAGATGAAATAATTAATGGTGTACGAGCTTCATCTATTAATATAGAGTCGACTTCATCAACTATCGCAAAATGATGACCTCGTTGAACTAGATCATTCATAGATGTAGCTAAATTATCTCGAAGATAATCAAAGCCATATTCATGATTTGTTCCATAAGTTATATCCGCAGAATATGCCTCTTTACGTCCACATGGTTTGAGAAAATCGTAAACAATTTTAAATTCTCCAACACTATCACGCTCTTTATCCTCTTCAACATGTTTCGGATCATAAAGATAAGAAACATTTTGTGAATTAATAACTCCAACAGAAAGTCCTAAAAAATTATAAACTTGCCCCATTAATACAGCATCTCTTCGTGCAAGATAATCATTGACAGTTACAAGGTGTACACCATTCCCAGATATGGCATTTAAGTAAAGTGGTAATGTAGCAACATTAGTCTTTCCTTCTCCTGTCTTCATTTCAGCTATCTTACCTTCATGTAAAGCTATCCCACCTATAAGTTGTACATCATAAAGCCTGATTCCTAATGTTCTTTTTTGTGCTTCTCTAACTAATGCAAATGCTTCTGGTAAAATATCATCCAAGCTTTCCCCTTTTTCTAATCTAGCTTTTAATTCATGTGTTTTTACTGGAAAATCATCTTCTTTCAACACTGAAATATCTGCTTCTTTTGCATTAATTTTAGATATCGTCTTTTTTGTTGTTTTAATAAATTTAGAGCTTGTATCTCCAAATATTTTACTATATAAACTCATCCCGTTAGAAGCAGGTCGCGATCTGTTTTAAACTAGATTACACCTACTTAATTAGCCTAAATAAATAATATTTTCTATGTTTCCCGCCTCATACCGTGACCGCGGCTTCTAACGGGACTCATAACTAATATATTAGCACAAAACTAAAAAACTTCCGACTTTCGACGGAAGTTTTTTAGAAGT
>PFOY01000050.1 GCA_002792755.1 Candidatus Nomurabacteria bacterium CG_4_10_14_0_2_um_filter_30_12 | reverse complement strand
CCATGAGATAGTTTATTTTTAAGAAATGTTTTGAATTGTTTTTTCGACTCTTCCACATATTTGATAATCGTTTCTTTATTTTTAAATACTTTGTTGTATTTTTGAAAACTATATTTAAATTTTGTCTCAAATAATTTCCTTAGTGTTTCAAAATTCCTGTCTTCTTTTTTTGTTCTTTTATAAAAATCGTTTAGGCATCCGTGAATCAAATTTCCAAAAACCAAATCTGGAGTATCTTTTCTATAGGCAAGTCTTGTTTGCGTATCTATTTCACATTTATATTTAAACGGACATTGTTTATAGGTGGCTATTTTACTCGGTGACAATTTAAGCATGATTATTTTTTACAAGAAAATGTTTTGACCCCCTGTATTATAAGTTATTTATAGGTTTCCTCTTTCAATTTCTTCTTCAACTTTTCTCTTAGCCTCTTCGAGTAGACCTTTACTTTCTTTTCTGTGCATATGACTTTGTTGTATCTTGTCAGCAATTTGTTTCTGAACAGATGATCTTATGAGTGGTATCTTAAAAGTGTCAAAATCCGATGGTTTTAAATGGGCGATTACGGCTCCTCCCGATAGTTTTTCCACTTGCATTTTACAGATTATTGAACTGAAAATTAATGATAAACACTCTTTTTCAAAGTTTTTATATTTTTCTTTTAGATTTAATCTCAAAAATGCACCGCTGATTATTCCTTCTATATCTTCCTTTAAAACATAACTAATCCCGATTGTTCCATCTTTAGTAAAAAGCATCTCTCCCTTTTTTGGTTGATAGTTATTTTTTAAATATTCAAAAGCTTTGTCAGATATTTTTTTATTTGACTCAGATATTCCATATTTTGAAAAGTCAGATACTCTTATAAAATCTTTTCCACTTTCGGTGTAAGCATCCGTTCCTACTTCAACACCTTTTTTCCACTTAACTATCTCTCTTACAACATCATATTTTCCGTTATACTTTTCAATCCTTTCGATAATCTCTTTGTATTTCGGTTGAAAATACTCGCTGTCGTATCTGTGAGCTTCTTCGATTTCTTTTTTTGTGGTTGAGAAAGTGAGCTCCTGTTTCACTTGATAGTTCAAAAGTCCAAGCTCTGAAAGTAAGAGTTTTTCTGCCTCTTGATAGAGTATTTTTGATTGGTGTTGTTTTTGATGTGATAACTTTACAAGTTGTTCTATTTTGAACTGAAAAGGCTGAGGAAGAATTGGAACGGTTACATTTCTCACAGATTGTTTATCAATACTTAAAGGCACAGCTCCAGTAATTCTTCTTTCTATTAATTTTTTTCCGTAACGAGAAATTAAATAAATATATAAATAATAATTATTTATATTCTCATTTGTCCTTATCATGAATTGATTCATTCCTAAAGAAACAGGTTGGTTCATTTTCTGTAAAAAATATACTCTGCCTGCATTTCCGATTTTATTTATAACAATTTCCCCGCCGTACATTTTAGTTTTTTTTAAAAAATTATATGCTGGCTCAGATAAATATTTACGATCAGTTTCAAAATTATCTGTTTCAAAATCAACGGTTCTTACCATCAAAGCATAATCTTTTTTATCTAGGAGATTTACATGTTCATTCAATATTTGATAACTTCCATTTGCATGATAATCGGTTAATAAAGAGATTATTTTACCGATCGGTTTATTGTCTAATTTAGAAATTAATTTTTCTATCTGTAAATATTCAGGCTTAAAATATTCCGCATCATATCTGCGAGCTTCGAGAACATCCGTATATTTTATGTAGCTTATTTGTGACATACTAATTTTCGAGCTTAGTTAATTTATCTTTGATAAACTCAAAAACTTTTTTAAACCTATCTTTTGTTTCTTGTGATAATTCAATTTTTATTTTATCTATATAACATTGCTGAATGGCACTATTAAATCGGCCTTTATCATAAGTTGTTGATTCTGAAATAAACACCCGTTGGATTTTAATTTTGTCTTCTAATTCAAACAAATCTTCAGTTGTAAAATTATCAAAAAGTAGATCTATTTGCTCTAATGTAAAAATTCTATCTTTTAATTCTTCGGAAACATCTTCTATGTATTTTCCTTTCCAATATTTACCTTTCGAATTTTCTTTTGTTAAATTACCATCTGCATCAAAAATCGCAATAAATTTTTTATTGTTTGCTAAATAATCTCTCAATAACTGGTCGTACGCACTCACTCCGGAACCAGGATAAAAATTAAAATCATCAATGTTAACTGAAATTTCTTTCATCCACTTAAAAGTATAATAATCAAATTTCCCCTCTGTTAAGATGATATTCGTTTTTGGATTAAACATATGCTCTTTAAAATCTAAAGCATCCAGTAAAGGCTTAAAGTGCATTGTATAACTTTTATCTTCCAAATTATCACTACTAACAAATTGGCGATATGGATAACATTTAATATCTTGTGAATATAATAAATCTTCTTCTAATTTAAATCCTTCATCCTTAACAACAAAACAATTTATAATATTTTTATCGTCAATCAAATATGGACTATGTGTTGTATATAATATTTTTGCACCTAAAGAAATTTCTTTTAATAAATCAAGAAGTTTTGCCTGTGCGCCCTCATGAAGATTGCTCGCTGGCTCATCAAACAAGAACAAGTACTCTCCGTTTTCTCCTTCTCTTTTTTTTCTAAATTCTGTAAATAATATAAAAGTAAAAAACCATCTAAAACCTAAACTGCCATCATCTATTTCATATGTTCTACCACCTTTAAGAATTTTTATATTTAAATAATGAGTATTCAGGTTAAATCCTTTACTAATAGTTATGCTCAAATTTGAGTTTTTTTTATCAAATATTTTTTTCCAATGAGAAATAACTTTTTTGTTTAAAATATTTGAAATATCTTGGATCAAGCTATCAGCCGCTTGTGTATTATCTGGATTTGAAATATCTTTTATTTTTTTCACAAAATCTATTAAAGAATAGTCGGCATTGGCTGACTTTAAAATATCATCTATTATCAACTTATAAAAATTATTAGTTTCTTTTTCTTTTTCATTAATTGATGTATTAGTTATATCTTCTAAATAAATTTTTTCTGGGAATTTAGATAAAAAAGAAGGATAATAAATAATTTTAGGAATTTTAAGCGTTAAATTATTTATAATTTTTTGCCACTCAGATTTTTCATGAGAAAGCAATAAATCTTCTTTTTCAGGCTCATTTTCAATTTCAGACTTAATTTTTATAAAAATATCAAAATTTATTAAATCTTCTTCCTTCTTTACAAAACGGCCATTTTCAAAATACCATTTTCTGGTTATTGTTAGTTTATTTGGTATCTCTTTGAGAGAATATCTTTTTTCAAGATCTTCTTGTATTATTTTTTTATCCTCAGCATCCAATATTAAAATAGCAGTTACTTCACAATGGCCGGTAAAGATAGACTGGTCTTTTTTGTGAATAATTTTTCTTTTTTCTTCAATAAAACTTTCATTATGAAAAAAATTTATTGCTTCAAGAATTGTTGTTTTACCAGCTTCGTTTAAACCAACAAACGGGAAAATATTGCCATTCGGATATTTGACTAAATCTAACTCAGCGTCCTGAATACCTTTAAAATTTTTAATTGTAAATTTAGAATATTTCATATTATTTCCAAAAACTTAATTTCTGTTCTTTTGCCCATTTTTCAAATTCAAGAGTGATTTTTTCTAAATCGTGCTTTTGGATAAGGTGATTGTGCTCGTTTAATTTTCGTTCCCCATTTTCGTCTTTTTCATAGATTTCTTCACCTGAATTATCTTTTCCGCTCATTTCACTTACCGCCATAAATATTTCATAATCGTCAACTTTTGGATTTATTTTATCGTCCCATTTTTGGACAAATAATACCGATGTCTTTGTCCCTGTATGAGGTTTGAAAGTATTTCCGTCTAGTCCGACGACTGCAATAAGTCTAGCTCGCTCCATTATAAAATTTCTTATTTTTTCGTCACTAGTATTATTGAATCTCCCTTGCGGTAAAACTATCGCCATTCGTCCGCCGGGCTTAAGAAAATCTAAATTTCTTTCGATAAAAAGTACATCGCGAGAAACTTTATTTGATTTTTTACCTTTACCATCAAAAGCCACCTCATAATTTGAAATAAGTCTTGAATCTTTTATATCTCCAGCAAAAGGAGGATTGGCCATCACAATATCAAAATTAAATTCTTTTGGGTTTTGGCGATTTATTGCCAGATCAAGTAATCTATAAAATCCTTCAAGATAGGTCTTGCTCCATGAGCTATCTTTGAGTTTTTCCTCCCATCTCGTATAATCCAAAGTATTAAGATGTAGAACATTAGTCCGTCCGTCACCCGCAATCATATTGAGAGTGCGTGCCACTCGTACAGATTTTTCATCGAAATCTATCCCAAAAACTTTATCTACATAAGCTTTTTGATTTGACGTAAGTTTTTGGTTGGAAAAATTAGCAAATCGTGCTTTTCCTTGGTTAACAAGTTTTTGCCAAACATTAAAAAGGGTATGAACCGTAAAACCACAGCTTCCACAAGCTGTATCTATCATGTACTCTTCTGGTTGTGGATTCATCATATAGACACACATATCTATTACATTTCTTGGCGTGAAATATTGCCCTTTTTCTCCTTTTGCCGATTTATTTACCAGATATTCAAATGCCTCATCAATTACTTGAAGATTGGAATTGAAGAGTTTCACATTTTGCAAAAATCCAATACAAATTTGCAGGTGGTTTTCATCTGTGATCCGGAGTGGCTCGCCTTTTTCAAAAATTCCTTGCCACTTATCTTTGGCTTTTTGATATAAATTATTAATTACTTCTTTTGTATGATGTGCATCTCCTCGGCTTCTAAACTCTAGTTTTCTAAAGTCGTTATTTTCAATTTGCTCTAATATCTGTTTATCAGTAAAAACTGGATTTTGCTTTTTAATAATTTTAATCTGAGTCTCGATATTCACTCGATCATCAGCACTTTCCATTTCATCATATAGCTTGGTAAATATAAGTTTAAAAACCTCCTCAAATACATCTACTCCGGCATTTGCCAAAACTTCATCTTCCATTTCTTGAATTAAATCCTTCAATGATTTTCTTTCTTCTGTTAGCCTATCTTTTACCATCAGTTCAAGATATGTAAATCTTTCATTTTTTACGTCATCTATTGTTTCATTCGCTTTTGGAATATCGGATAACGGTTCAAAATAATTTGGATCTAATCTTTCGTAATAATTTATTTCAACTCCGTTTGTCCAAATTGCAAGCGGTGCACCAGTTGCGTTTGTATAGCTTTTTAATTGGTCTTTACCATCTTTAGCATTATGTTTTTTAATTTCAAGAACACAATAAATACTTGTTTTATCAGTTCTATTAAAAATCACAATATCAGCAAATTTTTTCTCTCTTCCAAAATTAACCGTGTATTCGACATCAAGTAAGTCTACAGAATATCCGTATTCGTTAATTAGCTTATCTAGCATGAGTTGCCTGACTATTTCTTCTGGTTTAACTTGGATATCTTTGTTTCTCTTGAAACATTTGAGAAAAAGTTTTTCGTCTTTTTCATAAATATTATTTTCGATTCTATCAATACTTTCGGGCGAAAAAATCGTAAGATCATATTTGTCATCCGATTTTACAAGTTGTGTAAGTTGTATTTTTTTCATATTACCTTATATACTAAATATTATCATTTTAATTTATAAAACTTTTCATAAACTTGTTTAATTAAAAACATCGTATAATCTAAATCTTGTTTATTTTCAATAATAACCTTACATTGTTTTCCCCATTCAAGTTTTTTCCATGGTATTTCTTTTATTTTCTTCTCAGGATCTTTTAAATCCTCCTTATCAACTCTTATCAAAGAAACGTTCAATTTTGTTTGCCGTGTGTGAATAGTGCAAATATTATTTGAGCCTAATTTATACCCAATGAAATTTCTATTAAATTTTTCCTCAATTCGAGAGTCTATTTCTAAAATTCTATCTCTTAATATTTCATAAATTTCTTTTGAAGTTTCCCAACCTTCTTTAAAATGATCAGATATTGTATATTTTTTTACCTCTCGGCTGACAGATTCTATGGTTTTACTTTTAGAAACAGTTTTTATAGATTCATTTGTATCTGGTGATTTAAGTTGGTTATATAGAAAAATATCATTTTGATAAAGTTTCGCTTCCCATAATTCTATTGGTAGATCTCGAAAGTTTATTGCATTCAATTGATATGATGTAAAATCTTTTGCAACAAACATCACTCTTGATTGCGTCCAGTCTACATCCTCTCTTTTTAAAGATTTATTATTTTTTTCGTTATATTCCAAAATAAAATCGGCTTTATTATTTAAAAGTAATGATAGATAAGAATATCCTTGATCAATCACACTAAAGCTTCTATCTTTTTTATATTCAATAATAACAAAAGACGAATTTTCTTCGTCAAAAGCCAAAGTATCAATTCTAAAATTATGTAAAGCAAATTCAGTAGATACAAATTTTAAATTAAATATTTTAATTAAATTTTTTTCCGTAATTCTCTGAAGTGTTTTTTCTTTAA
>PFOY01000001.1 GCA_002792755.1 Candidatus Nomurabacteria bacterium CG_4_10_14_0_2_um_filter_30_12 | reverse complement strand
TAATTCATAACATTATTTTTTTTGTAATGGCGCTTTTGAATATTATTTCGCTACATTTTTTTTGGTCAAAAATATTTAAAAAGAAAATTATTGTTTTCTTACTATCTTTAATGTTCGTTTTCTCTACATATACTTTCTCAATGTATTACCACTATCAAATGCTTTCATATAGTTTCTTTTTCTTTTCACTAGGCTTGCTAATGACGGCAAAATCAAACAAGCACTATTTTTATTCTGGAATATTTTCTGGTCTGCAATTTTTAGCAAGTGCATACTTAGGAATTTATTCAGTCACAACCTCCTTGATCTTTTATTTTTGGCAATTATATAAAGAGAGAAATTTTAAAAAGACAGTTAAAACTGAATTGCTCTTTTTGGTTGGATTTCTAATTATCGCTGGCTATTTTTTATTTAAATTTGTCGAAGTCAAAAAGCTACATAACATCCAAAGATCGGCTGAACTTTATGTTAACTCATCAATGCAAGTCACCGATATATTTTTTAATCAACTTCCAAGTATTTGGACTACCAAGTTTTACTACAAAATTAATGTCTACAGCCAACGATTAGGAAATGAAATTTTTAGTATCGGATATATTATTTTATTTGTTTCCTTATTTGGAGCCTACAAACTAAACAAAACTAAGCTTACCAAAAAGGATCAATACATTAAAGGCTTTCTACTACTATTGTTGGTGTGGGGGATAGTTGCAGTTTTAGGTCCTAGACTTTCAATTAATGGTAAATATTTAGCTACTCCGCTTCCATATATTTTACCTTTGAAACTTACACCTTTTTTTGATGCCCTAGGAGTTGTCTCCAGATGGTTTTTTCTTTTACAAATTGTTTTGTTATATTTTGTTGGTTATGCCTTCTTATATTTTTTTGAAAATTATCCTTTCAAAAAGGCGATTCAATTAATAATGATAATTTTAGTACTTTACTCAATTGAAATTATTCCGGTCAAGCATAGAAAAATAGTTAATACTTACAAAAACTATGGCTATGATCAAATTATTTCTAAATGCACTCCTTCGGACGTAGTTTTAGAATATCCGTTTTCACCAGAGTCACCAATTACTACTACAGAAATGAACCTGGAATACTGGACTAAAATGCTCCTCAATCAAATGCACTATGACTGTCAGCTTGTGAATGGTTACAGTGGATTTCAACCTAAACACATCAGCGACTATTTTGATAATTTTCATAATGCAGTTTTAAGAGAAGATTTGCCAACAATTAAAGATTTACTAGCACAAAAAAACGTTAAATTTGTAAAAATTAATCGAAATTATTTGTTACCAGATTCGATTGAAACTTTAAAAACTATCTTTAAAAGAGACGAGTTCGAAATTCTAGAAAATGATTTGAATTATCTGATCATAAAGACAGATCTTGCCAACTCGCAAAAATCCAATTAAACTGGATGTATGACTCAAACTAACTCCAGCCAAAAGGCTTCACCCTTCGTTGAAATTAGTAATGAAAAACCTGATCTCCGCAAAAAAGAACCGCCTCTTTTGAGCGTTCAAGTTACTAATCCAGTGACATATCTTAAAAGTTGGTGGAAAAAAGTAATGGGGAATGAAGGAGTTGATTTTCATTTTAAAATCAAACCTTTAACTGCCATTGCCATGACCATAATAATTGCCACAATTGGTTTTGGCGTAGGCAAGATTAGTTTCACTCCTCAGAAACCATTTATTAAATATGTGCCTACGGTTATTACTGCTCCAACACCAACTCCAAACCCATGGAGAGAAACAGCTTTTTCTGGAACTTTAAGATTTTCTTCTACAGAGAATCGTTTTTATCTTCTTACTACTTCTTCGGAAGCAGTCAATCTTGATGTGCTGGAAAGCGTAGACTTTAAGAAATTTATTGGTAGAAGAATCTTTGCTACTGGAAAATATAATTCTGATACGCGCACTTTAATAGTAAGTGATGCCGCCGACCTAGAATTATTGCCTAAACAAGTGGAAGTTGTTCCTGTTTCTATACCAGCAATTCCAACAGCGACACCAATGACACAGCCTGTTGAAGAAAAGGTATTACCTACGCCGGAAATAGACAGTAACAGCGCAATCTAAAGGCAAGAAATCACACATATACTACAACTCTAGTTTGTTGTATAAAAGTACTGTGAGGTATTTATGAAGTATCCAAAACAAGAATACGTTACTATGACTGAATTTGATAACAATAACACCGTTATTGCCAAAAGTTTTGAAAGGATAATGCAAGAATTTGCTCTAGTTAGAGAAGACATAAAAGCTCTTCAAGATAACTTTGCTGAAGTAATGTTCGAACTAAAAGCAATCAGGGAAGATCTCGCAGCTATTACCTTTAGACATGTTGAAATTTCTGACACTCTGGATTCTCATGACAACAAGTTAACTGTTGTGGAAAAGAAACTACTAGTTTAGTAATTCTAACAAAAAATTAGTTTTGCAAAAATATTTTTGAATCTAAAAATATTGTGCTTTCATCTGAAGCTGGCAAAGATTCTACTAAATCTTCATAAATCACTTCAATATTTTTTCCTGGATATATAACCTTAAAGAAATTATCCATCATAAGAGCATGTGAGATTTGTTTGCTTGAGCCCCACGTTGAAATATCACTACCGTTGGTATCTGAATTAGCAAATACTATTTTAGTGTTGTCTGGAAGAATTGGATAATTTTCAGTAAAAAATTTATATGCTTTGCTAGAAATTTTAGCTCTTTGCACTGAGTAATGAGTTTTTTGAGTCAAAAGTATACTAGTAATATTTAAGGACAAATATAAAAACAACATTAATAATATTACTTTCTTACTTTCTTTAGCTAACAACAAACCTATAAACAATGCAAAACCCATCATCGACATTGACATTTGAATTGTAAATTTATGATTAGGAAAAAAGAGAACTGGAGCTAATGAAATAATAAAAATAATAATTGCTCCCAATTGCATTAGCGAAATTTTTTTAAAATTTTTGGCTATCAAAACTCCAAACGAAATTATAGTTGTTACTAATAAGCCAATCATGATTTTTCCTAACAATCCAAAATCAGTATAAAATCTCCCGATAAGTGTAATTGGGTTTCTCAAATAGTCTTTAAGCAATTCAGCTCCACCAACTGCCCACAAAATATATGTGTATATTGTATTTGCCGTTACCATAGGAGAAAAACTTAAATCATAAGAATCATTATTACCCAATGTAGTATTAAATCCAAAAATAAATATTCTTATATAAAGGTAAATGACACTGATTAATACTAAAACAAAAAGTTTTTTAAAATTTATTTTTTTGAATTTTAGCAAATCAAATATTATTACTAAAACTGGAAATACAATTGCACTATCTTTACTCAATAAAGCTAAAATATACCAAAAAGAGGTTGTGCTCAGATGCTTAAGATTAGGTTTTTTAACACTATTTATAAGTGCTAATAATACAAAAACACTTAACATTATTTCTTGTGTTGCAGAAAGAAAATATAGTCGTGAAAAATTTGTGTGAGAAAATGCAAAAATAGTCAAGGAAATTAATGCTACAGATTTTGAAAGACTCATTATTTTTAAGAATATATAAAATAGATATAAACTGTATGCAAAGAGAGTAAAAACAAATACATGATAAAAAAATGCGTTAAGTTTGAATAATTGATAAAAAATGTAAAAAAATAACTGATTTGGAATTGGTCGATAAAAAGCCGTAGATTGTTCATTTGGCACCGGATTAAAAAAATTCAGAAATTCTTTAAAACTTGTAATTTGAATTATTTTAAGATGAAACCAGTCATCTCCAGAGAAAAAATTACCTAATGCTGGTGAAAAAAGTACTAAACTACAAACTATAATTAATAGAACGAGTTGGTATTTTTTAACAAACTTAATGATTTTTTTCATTTCAACTCATTCTATCAAATTTTTACTCCGATAAATACATAATATATTGTGATAATATCGATAATATGAGTCAAAAGAAATATTATTTTCAAGCTGATGTGATCCGTGCAGTAGCAGCAATTGGAGTAGTAATCCTACATGCTTTTGATCCAGTTTATTTTAGACCTGATTTTTTTGGCGGTAAAATCTGGTGGATTACCCACATCATTGCCTCATTATTAAGATCATGCGTTCCACTTTTTATCATATTAAGTGGATATTTAAATCTTGGCAAAAATAGAACTTTTGAAGAACACTGGATGAAAACGAAAAATAGAATATTAATTCCCTTGTTTAGTTTTTTTGGTATTTATATTTTGTTTGATATTTTTACAAAAAGATTGCCCTGGAAAGGCTTTGAGACGATCGTTGAAATATACGATCGTTTTAATATTAATACTCAAAGTATTTTATACTTTCTAATAATAATTTTTTTCCTGTATATATTAACTCCATTTTTAAATTTGCTCTTTTCTCAAACTAAAAAAATACAGCAATATTTCATATTAGGATTCTTAGCTCTTGGAGTTATCTCAGCAATAACCAGATTTACCACATTTTCTCATGAAGAGTATTTTTATAATACTTACAATAATTGGATTTCATACATTGGCTATTATCTTGCTGGATATTATATTAAAAATATGTTTGTATCAACTAAAAATTATAACAAAATATTATTAGTTTTTTGTGTAAGTTTATTGATTACTATTGCCGGAAGTTTTTTAATGTTAAGTAATAAATTATTTATAAGTGAATATTTTTTAATAGATAATATTTCATACTTTGCCAACTATCTAAGCATAAACGTTATCATTCAATCATTAAGTTTATTCGCACTATTAATTCATAGTTCAACTTTAGCAAAGCTTCAAAAGCGTAACTGGTTTAAAAAACTAATTAAATTATTCGCAAAAAATAGTTTTGGCATTTTTTTAACACATATTCTAATTATATATTTTATTGACTTTGGAGTTGATAAGTTTTTTACAAATAATTTAACAGTATTTTTACTCATCAACACTTTCACAACTTTATTTTTTGCTTTGCTTCTTACTCAATTAATAAGAAAAACGTCTATGAGAATCATCATCGGAGAATGAAAAAATACCTATCATTTTTCATCATCATTTTATTAACCATTTTTATCTCCTTTAATGGATTCAAACAACCAGGAATGTACAAAACTCATGATGGCGACTACCACACCATCAGAGCTTTTCACTTTTATTCAGAATTAAAGCATCATCAATTTCCAGTTAGAATGTCTGTTGACGTTCCATATTCATATGGTTACTCAACTTTTGAATTTTTTTATCCATTTCCTTATTATGTTGCTACAATCTTTCAGTTTCTTGGTGTCAGTACAACACTTAGTTGGAAATTATTACAGCTTATAGTGACCCTAGCTTCATTGTCAGTGTTTTATCTCTGGATGCGAAAACATTTAGATAAATCTCCAGCCATTACTGCAATTATTGTTTATGGTTTAGTACCATTCCGATTTTTAACGCTTTATGTGACTGGACAAGTAGGTGGATACCTAGGTTTGCTTTTTGTTTCTCTTATTGGTCTGAGCTTAAATCAACTCATAACTTCAAAAAGAAATAATGGAGTATTACTTTCAATTGTAATTGCATGCCTAATTACTGCTCACTTATTATCAATAATTATTTTCTTTATACCATTATCTGTTTATACAAGTTGGCTGCTATATAAAAACTTTTCCAAGCAAAAATTGCTATCAGTATTTCTTTGGTCATTCTTTGGAGTCTGTCTTTCAACATTTCATCTTGTTCCATTTATGTTGGAAAAATCTTGGGTGCAATTAGGTAATCAAATTTTAATTGACTATACAGATCACTGGGTCACAATCCAACAATTAATTTATTCTCCTTGGGGTTATGGAACTTCAGACTCTAGCACTGTTGATGCTATGTCTTTTCAAATTGGGTTATCCATATTATTTTCCTGGGCAATTTCTATTCCTTTAATTATTTTTAAAAATCCAAAAAATAAACTAATAATTTTATTTTCATTAGTTTTTGGATTACTTACATTTTTGATGACTTCATATTCAAAAATTGTATGGGCAATCATTGAGCCACTGCAACTGATTCAGTTTCCTTGGAGATTGCTTGCTGCCACCTCATTGGTTGGCTCGTTCTTAGTTGGTTTAGTTTCACAGCAACTTACTGACAAAAAAAGATTAGCGTTTACAATCGTTGTAGTATTTTTAGCCATCTATAATGTCAGAAATTATACAAAACCTTGGCCAAACAATTGGAAGAATGACATTGATTACTTAAATAATCAGCAGGATTTTTATGGCCCAACTGATATTTCTTGGGAGTTAATGCCTGTCACCGCCACAAAAAGACCTCTTAAAACTCCTTCATTTATTCTCAATGCTTCTAATAGCGCAATATTAACAAATAAAATTAACGTTCCTGAGACCGGCAAAATTAAAAAAATATTAGAATTAAATTTAGAAGAACCAACGGAAATTAATTTAGCACTTTGGGATTTACCAGTTTGGAATATCAGTGTAGACGATCAATTAGTTAAGAAAAAAATAGCAGAAGACGGTACTATTATTGTTTCAGTGGAAAAAGGAACGCATGTTATCAAAGTAATATTAGAAAAAACCATGATTCAAAAAGTTTCGGACATAATAACTTTATTAAGTTTAATAATATTAATTATTTATATTGCCTTTCCACATTCCCACAAATCTACTGTAAAATAGTCTAGTTATGGAAAAAGTCAAAAATATCTTTACTTGGATAAAAGCCAATCTTCTTTTTGCCTTAAGCACTTTTCTAATAGCTTTCATACCTTTATTTCCCAAGATTCCACTTTTTGATATTTTACCCGGTTACATTGTTAGAGTCAGGGCAGAGGACTTTTTAGTTATTTTTACTGCCATAATTTGGCTCAAAGAATCTTTTTTTACCAAAGACACTAGTAAAAATAAGTCAGAATGGAATACATCATATTTCTGGTTGGTTGTTGTTTACGCAATCGTTGCTTTAACCTCAATTACCTTAGGAACAATCTTACTGCAAACCATTCCCGCTCAATTACTACACATTGGCAAAAGCAGTTTACATTTTTTCCGTTACATGGAATACTTTGCACTTT
>PFOY01000029.1 GCA_002792755.1 Candidatus Nomurabacteria bacterium CG_4_10_14_0_2_um_filter_30_12 | reverse complement strand
TTTTATTCTAGTTCTGATAGAGAAGATTTATATCAGACAGTTGATGAAATAATAGATGGTCTTTTTGGAGAAATTACTAGAAATAAAGATCGTAAACAGACATTGTTTAGGAGAGGAGCATCTAGCATCAAAAAAATGTTAAAAAGTATTTCTAAACGAAATCCTTTTACATCTAAATATTAATTTTTGTAATCTATTTCTTTACCACCTTCTGGGATTATCTTTGTAATAATAAAATTACCATTTTCTAATTTAGCATCTGTGATTATTATTCTTTTTCCATCTTTGAAAAAGAAAGTTCTAGGCCATGTTGCATAAGCTCTAAATTTATTATAATTTTTTATAGAATCGTTGTTTAAATTTATTTCTCCATCTTCCTTTTTTATTTTTTTACAATAAGTAGCTTCATTCTCATCTTGTAATATTAAATTTATTTTTTCATCTATAAAATCAGGTAGAGTTTTTACTAAAAGTTCTCCTCCAATTTTTATTAAACGTTTACGTAATTCAGGTGCTTTTTCATCTATTTTTATTTCTATTTTTTTTACAGCTATTATTGGTCCGGTATCCATTCTATATTCCATTTTTTGTATTGTGATACCTGTTTCTGTATCTCCATTTAAAATTACAGATTCTACAGGAGAAGCTCCACGGTATTTTGGTAGTAGAGAATAGTGGATATTTATAGAACCAAATTTAGGCATATTTATAATATTTTCTGGAATAATTTTTCCATAAGCAACAACAATAGACAGCTTATAGCTTATAGCTTTTAGCTTATTAGAAAATTCTTCATTTAAGTCTTCAGGTTGTAAGTATGGAATATTGTTTTCTATTGCCCAAACCTTTACAGGTGTGGGAGTTATGAGCATTTTACGGCCCTGTGGCTTATCAGGGCTAGTTATTATAAGCGATGGTATATACCCATTTTCTTTTAAAATTTCTAGAGTCTCAGATGCTACGTCCGGTGTTCCCCAAAATATGAAATTAATTTTTTTATTTCGCATATTTATAAATTATCAAAAGGACTTTTAATTTTTTTAATTGCTGGATTCATCACATGCGTATAAATTTGAGTTGTTCTGATATTTGAATGTCCTAACAATTCTTGGACATATCTGACATCTGTTCCATTTTCAAGTAGGTGAGTAGCAAAACTATGGCGTAAGCTGTGAAAGGTTGCTGGTTTAGAAATATTTGATTTGTTTAAACTTTTTATAAAAACTTTTTGAGCTGTTGCTGTTGTAAGTTTTCCCCCTCTTTCACTTTCAAAAACATAATTTTCACCACTTTTCCCTGCAATCATATTTTTTATTTCATTTAAAATTTTCTCTGGGAGAATAGTAATTCTATCTTTCATTCCCTTTGCTCCTTTTAAGTGTATAATTAATTCATTTAAACTCAAATCTTTTATCTTTAAATTAACAATCTCACTAACTCTTAATCCAGAGCTATAAGCTAAAGTAATCATTAAACGATGTTTATTATTAATAGTATTTTCTATAATTTTTTTGATTTCTTCACGGGATAAAACAATAGGTAATTTTTTATTTCTTTTTGCGAATTTTAAATCTATTTTTTTATATGTTTTAAAAACTTGATTATAGAAAAATTTTATAGAATTTAAATATAAATTGATAGTTTGGGGAGATTTGTCTTTGTTTTTTAATAACAAAAGAAAATCTTTTATATTTTCTTGGTTTAATTTGTTTAAATTAACTTTTTTGTATTTAAAATAGAATTCTATGCACATTAAATATGCTTTTATTGTTTTTGAACTGTAGTTTTTTAGAAGTAATTCTTTTTTTGTTTTGTCTAAATATTCTTCCATGATATAATATTAAAATAATGGTCGATAAACGTTATGATACAAAATTCAACATAATATACTAAATATTGTATCATAACCAAAAACAATTTGTAAAGAAAAGAGTTATGTGAAATTTCTTTTGCCCCTATCGCAGAGAAAACTTTATAATCTTTTAGTTTTTTATATAATATTATGAGCAACAATAATCAAAAATGGTGGAGTGAAGAATACGGTTTTTTTGGAGATTTCTATATGGAGGGCGATAATTCCAAAGAAGGTTATCGTGTCGCTGAAAAGCAAAATCTAAAACAGAGAACTCTCACAGAAGTTGATGGTGTTCTTCACCTACTTGATTTAAGACCAAAATCCAAAATCCTAGATTGTCCTACGGGTTATGGTCGTCATTCTATTGAATTAGCAAAACGAGGTTTTGTCGTAACTGGGTCTGACTTAAATTCAAAACATTTGGCAGTTGCTAAAAAAGAAGCTGAAAAAAATTCTGCAAAAATCAAATTCGTAAAAGAAAACATGCTTGACTTAAATTATGATTCTGAATTTGATGCAGTTATCAATATGTTTTACTCTTTTGGATTTTTTGAATCTGATGAAGACAATTCTAAAGTCTTGCAGAATTTTTTCAAAGCATTAAAGCCAAATGGGCAATTCTTAATGCACACAGATGTAAATATTCCATTTATCCAAGCTGGAAAATATAAACATGACGAAACAAGAGCTTTGACAAATGGCAACGCATTAAGAATTGTTGATAAATACGACCCAGTTACTAAAAGAATAAACGGATTTTGGATTTTGAAAGATGAAAACGGCGAAGAAATCAAAAAAGAATATTCTGTGAGAGTTTACACAAAAGAAGAATTTATTGATTTGTGTAAACGAGCAGGTTTTAGATTTTGCAAAGCATATTCTGATTGGGACAAAAAACCGTATTCCGAAGATTCCGAAGATATGATTATTGTTGCTATGAAGTAGAACGGGGCAAAAGAAACTCAAGGGGACGCTGCGCTTTCGCTCCACTCCGTTGCGCTCACCTTCACATAACAAGGGATATACGGTTCAGCCTTCGGCTCGGGCTTCACCTAAATTTGGCGGTGGTGAGCGCTAGCGCTCAAATTATACTACCGCCAAACTTCAGATGATGCTGAAACGTTAGATAAAATTTAAAGATTAGCTAATTCTTCTCTTACATCTTTTGCATGATCTATAAATAATATTCCTTTTAAGTGATCTGTCTCATGTTGAAATATTTGTGCGAGGAGTCCTGATGCACCTCTTTGGAATTTCTTACCATTTTCATCATAAGCTGTTACTATTGCCTTTTTTGATCTGTAAGTATTTCCATAAAGCCACCTTACAGAAAGACATCCTTCAGGTAGCCATTCTTTTTCACGAGATAGTTTTGAAATTTTTGGATTAATAAAAACTAAATCCTTTTCTACTTCTTTGTCTGGTATTTTTTCGAATTCTTTGTCTCCTCTGACAAAATCTTTGTGAAAAATTTTACTAGAGACAATAAAGATGGATAGGGAATATCCTATTTGAGGTGCTGCTATAGCTACTCCATCACTTTGACTTTTTAATGCGATAGACATTTCTTTTAATATTTTTTGTATTTTAGGAGTATTTATTTCACTTATTGGTATATCTTTTGTGCCTTGTCGTAAAACTTTATCTTCTTTTTGAACTATTTTTTTCATTTAATTTAGTTTATTTTATTTCTTTTAAATAATCTAAAAGTTTACTTAATTTTACAGTTTCTTGAGATCTATTTGACATATCACGTACTATGACAGAGTCATCCAATGCTTCTTTTACTCCAAAAATGAGTGCATATGGGACATTTAACTTTTCTGCTATTGCCAGTTGTGATCCTAGGCTATCTTTGGAAAGAGATTGAGCAATAGGTACGTGTGCTTTGCGTAATATTTCTATTATATTTAAACTTTTTAATTTTGCTTCAGAGCCGAGTTGAATAAAATATATCTTTGGTTTTTTCATTATACGAGGAGAAAGTTTTTTATACCAAGGAGAAGCTATTATTCTATCTACACCGATAGAGAAACCAACAGCAGGTACATCTTTTTTATTTCCTATTTGACGAGCTAAATAATCATAACGTCCACCACCAGCTATAGTAAGAGGTGTACCTTCTCCTCCGTCGTCTTGTTCTATTATTTCAAATACAGTACGAGTATAATAAGAGAGTCCACGTACTAGATTTTTATTTATATTATATGGTATATTCATTTCTTCTAAATATTCCAATACTTCTTTGAAATGTTTTTTACAAGAAGCACAAAGGAAACTTATTGCATCTGGTGCATTTTCATTTATTTCTTTTGTTTTTTCTTCTTTTGAGTCTAAAATACGAAGTGGATTTGTTCTTAAGCGTTCACGATCAACATGAGCTAGATTATTTATATGTTTTCTATAGTAGCTTGTAAGTTCTTTTAGGTAAACATGTCTGCATTCTTTATCACCAATAGAGTTGATATCTACAGATAAATTATTAGCCCCAGCTTCTTCTAAGATACTCATGCCAACCTTTATTACAAGAGCATCAATGATACTTTTGTCGCTTCCAAGTGAATCGAGATCAAATTGCCAAAATTGTCGATAACGTCCACGTTGAGGGTTGTCGTGTCTAAAAACAGGACCATATTGATAGAACATTACTGGTTGAGGCATATTTTGCATACCTTTTTCTATGTAAGATCGCATTAATGATGCTGTTTGTTCTGGTCTTAATGCTAAATGATCTCCACCCTTTGTCTTGAGTGTGTACATTTCTTTGTCTATTATATCTGTTCCTTTTCCTATGCCTGAAGTGAATGTCTCTATGTGTTCTAACATTGGAGTTTCTATTGGTTTAAAACCATAATATACTGCTACTTCTTGTGCTTTTTCAAAAAAACCTTGAAAATTATAATATTCTTCATTTACAATATCTCTCATTCCTTTTGGTGATGAAATATTTCTTGTTTTACTTTTTGAACTTTTGGGTGTTATGCTTTGTTTTGCTTTTTTCATCCCGTTTAGAAATCATACTATCTGTACACATATACTATATATAAAGATATACAATAATTATTATTTAATAATATTCTCCCGTTTTGTAAATTTCTAACGGGATTCATAATCCACTATTCGACTTGTTTAAAATTACCTGGTAATAATCCGATTTTATCTATTGGTAATAAACGTAGGAATACTTTTCCAATTAAAAGTTTCTTTGGTACAGCTCCCCAATATCTTGAATCAGAGCTAGCAGATCTATTGTCTCCCATTACAAAATATTCATCATTTTTGAGTTCAAAATGAGTATTGTTATTTGAAGTATTTTCTATAAAAGATTGATCAAGTATTAGACCATCTGGATGACTTTTGTTAGTTACAGTGACAGTATTTCCTTTTATGTTTACTGTTTCATTTGGAAGTCCTATTATTCTTTTTATAAAATATTTTGTCGTATCATTTGGATATCGAAATACAATGATGTCATCTCTTTGTGGATCATTTAGTCTATAAGAAATTTCATCTATTATTAGATATTGTCCGTTTTCAAATGTTGGTATCATAGAAGAGCCTGAAACGATAAAAGGTTGAGCAATAAATATGCGTATCGGAATGACTATAATTAAAGCAAAAAATGCAAAACGTACAAGTTCCCAAAAAGACTGTTTGTCAAATTTATTTTTTGATTTTTCTGTAATACTTTCAACTTCGACTTTTACTTCCTTTGGAGTTGATATTTTTTCATTATTTTCGTTCATTTTGTTATTTTAGCATAAAAAAGCATTGACAGTATATAAAATTTTGTTTCGTAATTTGTAATTTGTAATTTGTAATTATTTTTTCTGTTATGATAAAGGTATGAAACTTATTGTTGGTTTAGGAAATCCAGGAGAAGAATATCAAAACAGTAGACATAATACTGGTTTTATTATGCTTGATTTTATTTTAGGCAAAAAGATTCAGTGGAAACAAGCCAATGGAACTAAATTATTCTATTATAAAGATTCTGTTGGTGGTAAACCTACTGAATATATTAAACCAACAACTTTTATGAATAATTCAGGAATAGCAGTGGCTTTTGTAAAAGATAAATAT
Source organism: Candidatus Nomurabacteria bacterium CG_4_10_14_0_2_um_filter_30_12 (assembly GCA_002792755.1). Classification (GTDB taxonomy): domain Bacteria; phylum Patescibacteriota; class Minisyncoccia; order Phycocordibacterales; family UBA9973; genus UBA9973. Next base: position 19,883 of record PFOY01000029.1, on the reverse strand, counting down.
AAATTAAATTTGAAAGATATTGTAATTATTTACGATGACATAGATTTACCAATAGGAAAAATGAAAATATCTTTTGATAAATCTTCGGGTGGACATAATGGGCTAGAATCAATAATTAAAAAATTAAAATCAAAAAAATTTGTGCGCATTAGAATTGGTACTTCGCCTACTACTCCATCTGGCAAAATTAAAAAGCCAAAAGGAGAGAAAGATGTATTAAAATTTTTACTTGGTGAATATAAAGAAAAAGAATTATCTGAGCTTAAAAAACTTTCTAAAAAAGTAGCACAAGCATTGGAAACTATTGTCACAGAAGGTAAAGATAAAGCGATGAGTTTGTATAACTAGATTACCCTGTCGGGTGTTGGACACCCGACAGGGTTGTTTGACTTTTTCCTCAAATATGCTTTAATAGTAGAGGGTATAATATAAATAATTTTATTTTGTAATTTTATTTTGGAGTTCTTATGAAAATTAATTTAAAGTTTTACATGCATACTATCTTTGCTGTCGTTATGATAGGGATAGTTATTTTTATTGGCTCAGTGTCTTTTTGGGAAAGGAAATCTGTTAACATAAAATTTACAGATGGATCTACTGATGAATATAGTTCTTCATTTTCTTTTGAAAAAGGGGACTCAGTTCTGGTTTACGGACCAGAATTGAGAAAAAATATAATTCCAAACAAGAAAGAATTTTTTATGGAAACAACTATTCCATCTAAATTCTTTCCAATAGAGAAAGATACGACACTAATTTTTAGGTATTCTTCTCTTGATAGTGTGTTTCAAGATGTAAGAATAGGATTAGTGGATAGTATAATAGAGAAAAATGTTTTTCAATAGATAAAATTTAAACCTGTTGGCGAGAAATTGCCCACAGGTTTTCTCGTTTTTATATCTCCTTCACTGCTTCAATGATGATACTTTTTTCACCATTTCGTAGAGAGACTTTACCTGAAAAGGCTATACATTTTTCTGGGATTAATATATCTATTGATTCTTTAAATATAGAAGGAAATACAACAGCTTCTATAGAATCAGTAAAATCTGAAATTTTTAGGAATGCCATCCTGTCATTATTTTTTGTTATGACTTGTCTTGATGTTTCTATTATCCCAGCGAGTGTGACAGGAATACCATTCCCGATTTTTTCTTTTACTTTTTTAATATTCATATCTCGACTTTCTAATTTTTCACGTACTCTATCTAGTGGATGTCCTGAAATATAAAGCCCCAACAATTCTTTTTCCCAAAGTAATTTTTCAGCTTGAGTAGCTTTTGGAGAATCTTTTAATTTAAAAGATGAAATGTTAGATTCAGGCATACTTCCAAAAAGAGAGATTTGATTTTCATTTTTATTTCCAGATTCTTTATTATATAAAAGCATGTCTTCAAGATTGAAAAGAAAGGTTCCTCTATCGCCCCACTCATCCATACTTCCTGATTTAATGAGTGCTTCCATTGATTTTTTATTTAAATTTTTATGTTTTATTCTATCTAGAAAATCTGAAATTGATTTAAATTCGCCGTTAGTTTTTCTTTCTGTAATTATTGCATTTGAAATATCTGTGCCTAGATTTTTTATAGTATAAAGTCCAAATCTTATTTCTTTACTTATTTTCTTTTCTTTGTCTTCTCCCGATGGATCTATTTCTCTTATTACAGTAAAACCCCCATAACTCTCATTAATATTTGGTGGAAGAACAGGAATATTCATTTTTTTACATTCGTTGATTATCTCAGATATTTTTTCTACATCACCTGATTCTGCAGTGAGAATAGCTGTCATATATTCGACAGGATAATTAGCTTTCATATATGCTGTTTGGTAAGCGACACGTCCATAAGATGCAGCATGTGCTTTGTTAAAACCATAAGCTTGGAATGGCTCAAAAAGTTTCCAAAGTTTTTCTGCAAAAGCTGGAGTCTGTCCATTTGAAATAATACCTTTTGTAAATTTTTCTCTTTGTGCCGCCATTTCTTTAGGAATTTTCTTACCGACAGCTTTACGGAATTTATCAGCTTCTTCCCAGTTGTATCCAGCGAGTTCTATAGCACAAAAAAGAAGATCGTCTTGGTAAACAATAAGGCCATAAGATTCAGTTAAGAATTTCTTCATTCTAGGATCTAAATATTTTACAAGATTTCTATTATGTTTGCGTTTTATATATTCTGGAATTGATTCCATAGGTCCAGGGCGATAAAGTGCAACCATTGCATTGATGTCATGAATAGAAGTGGGTTTGAGTTCTTTTAGATATCTTGTCATTCCTGCACCATTTAATTGGAACAATCCTTCTGTCTGACCAGAAGCAAGAAGTGCAAAAGTTTTTTTATCATCGAGTGGAATACGTTCTATGTTTATATCTATATTGTAGAATTTCTTTACTAAACTTATCGCATCTCCCAATATTGCTAAGTTTCTAATACCAAGAAAATCAAATTTTAAAAGTCCTGCATCTTCTACACTATGCATATCATATTGAGTAATTATTTTTCCACCCTTAGGGTCGAGCTGTGTTGGTGTGTATTCATACAATGGTTTAGGTGCTATAACCACTCCAGCAGCATGTACTGAAATGTGTCGCACACAGCCTTCTAATTTTTTTGCTAGATCAATTATTTTTTTAGTATCCTTTTCATTTTTATATGCCGACTTTAACTCTGGTACTATCTCCATTGCATGATTTATTGTCATAGGCATTCCTTGTGAACCCATCGGAATCATTTTAGAAAGTCTGTCTCCTACAGTATAAGGATAGCCAAGTGCACGAGATACATCTTTGACAGAACCACGAGCCATCATAGTGCCAAATGTTCCTATTTGTGCTACTTTATCTTCTCCATATTTTCTTTTTGCATACTCTATCATTTCATCTCTTCTGTTGTCTGCATAATCCATATCTATATCTGGTGGAGATGGTCGGAATGGATTTAAGAATCTTTCAAAGGGGAGTTTGTATTCTATCGGGTTAACATTCGTAATACCGATAAGATAAGTGACCATAGATCCCGCCACAGAGCCTCGGATAGTAGTTAGGATATTATTTTTTTTAGCATAATCTAATAAATCACCGACTACTAAAAAGTATGGAGAATATCCTTTTTTGCATATAATATTTAATTCATATTCTACACGCTCTAATACCTTTTTAGTTTTTTCTATACCAATATTTTTAAAACCTTCGTATGTGAGCTCACGTAATTTTTCATCAGGATTCTTACCATCTTCAATTTTAAAATCTGGGAAAACCCAACTTCCGAGTTCAAGTTCAAGATCACACATAAGAGCGACTTTTTGTGTATTTGTCACAGCTTCTGGTATTTCTTTAAATATTTTTAAAGCTTCTTCTGTATTTATTAAAGAGAAATTGTCTTCTGAAAATTCAAATTTTGAAGCTTCTTTATTATCTCCTTGAGTATTAATTTGAAGTAATGTGTGATGTGCTTCATGATCATCTATACATGGATAGTGAGAGTCTTGAGTGGCTACTATCATAATATTGTGTTTTCTTGCGAGTTTTATTAATGTATTTCTCACATATTCATCATTTTCTACATGAGGATGAGATTGGATTTCTATAAAATAATTTTCTTTACCAAAAATTTCTTGATGTTCCTTTATTATTTTTTCTGCTTTTTCTAAATCTTTATTTACTATACTTTGAGATAATTCACCACCAAGACATCCAGAAAGCGCTATCACTCCATTGCTATATTCTTTTAAAATTTCTTTATCCATTCTTGGTTTATAATAATATCCTTCCAAGTTTGATAGAGTTACTAATTTTATTAAATTTTTGTAACCTTGTAAGTTTTTTGCTAAGAGTGTCAAATGATAATATCTTTTTCCTCCATTTGTTTCTACATTTCTGTCTTTTCTAGAGCCTGCCGTTATGTATGCTTCTACACCTAATATTGGTTTTATACCTTCTTTTTTTGCTAATTTATAAAATTCAATAGCACCATACATGTTGCCATGGTCTGTGACAGCTATCGCAGGCATTTTATATTTTTTAGCGAGTGATACTAAATCTTTAAGCTTAGAAAGCCCATCTAATAGGGAATAATGGCTATGTGTATGCAGATGTATAAAGCTTGTTTCCATTTTTACTATAATAGCATTTTTCTTTAATAATTTGCTATAATAAACAAGTTATTAATTTATAATAAAAAATATGAAAATAGCTATAAATGGTTTTGGTAGAATAGGTAGAGCGTTTTTAAAAATAGCATGGGACAGACCTGAGATAGAGATAGTTGCTGTGAATGATTTAGGTTCTATAGAAAGCTTAGCTTATCTTTTGCGTCATGATACAGTTTACAGAAATTGGAATCATAAAGTAGAAGTTTCGGGTACTGATTTAGTGATTGATGGAAAAATAATTAAATTCATTTCTGAGAAAGATACCACGAAACTTCCTTGGAAAGATTTAGGTATTGATGTCATTATAGAATCGACTGGATTATTTACTTCTTATGATAAAGCAAAGTTTCACATTGATCAGGGAGCAAAAAAGGTTGTTATTTCTGCACCTTCTAAACCAGCCTCGACTAGTGCGAGTCTAGGCGGGGGAAATGAAGAAAATATAAAAGGGGAAACAATATTATTAGGAATTAATGAAAATAAATTTGGTACTTGTGATATTACTTCAAATGCTTCTTGTACTACAAATGCAGCTTCTCCATTGATTGCTATTTTACATGAATCTTTAGGAATAGAAAAAGCAATTTTGAATACTGTCCATGGATATACTGCTTCACAGGCACTCGTAGATGGACCAAGTAAAAAGAATTTACGTGAAGGACGTGCTGCTGCTCAAAACATAGTGCCTTCATCTACTGGTGCAGCCTTAGCTGTGACAGAAGCCTTTCCAGACTTAAAAGGATTATTTGATGGCATATCTATTCGTGTACCTGTGCCTGCTGGGTCAATAGTCGATATTACATTTATTTCAAAGAAAAATACTACAAAAGAAGAAGTAAATGAGATTTTAGAAAAAGCATCAAAAGATAAAAAATGGGAGAAATTATTTGCTGTTACTCATGAGCCATTAGTATCTTCAGATATTTTAGGTGAATCTCACGCTTCTATTGCAGATCTTGAAATGACGAGAGTCGTTGATGGTAATCTTGTAAAAGTTCTAGGATGGTATGATAACGAAATGGGGTATACCTATACACTCGTGGATCACGTTATAAAGACAGGTTTAACTATTAAATAATATGAAAAAAATAATAGTAATTGTGTTACTAATTATAGTAATTTTATTGTTTTTTTTGTTTGTTCTAGTAAAAGAAACAGTATCTTATAATTGTGGTATTAATTTGGAAGGTGCTCGTAGTGCTGGTTCTGATTGTAGTTTTCATAATAAATTTACATTAAAGGATTTATTATTTGGAAATTCTAGTACGTTATATTCTAAATAATAATTTTTTTAATTTATTTTATTTTCTTAACCTAGCATATATGCTATACTAAGAAAAAAAACTTATGCCACATATTTCATCTAAAAAACTTAAAAAAGAAACACTAAATAAACTTTATAGTGAGTTTGGTAAAGCATTCGAAAAGTCTGCTAGAAAATCTGAAGCGAAGTTCTTTTTAGGAGATCTTTTGACTAAAACTGAGAAAATAATGTTAGCAAAAAGATTTGCGATTATATATCTATTATCTAAAGATGTTCCAGTTTCATATATTGCAGAATCATTAGGCGTGAGTTATTCTACTCTTTCACGAATGTCGCTTAAATATGATATTGGTAAATATTCTTCATTACTAAAGACATTAGAAAATAATAATAATAATAAAGATATATGGAGAATTTTAGAAAAAATTCTAAAAGCAGGGTTACCACCACGTGCTGGTAGGGGTAGGTGGAAATTTTTATATAATTAAAAAATTAAAAAATTAAAAAATGTAAAATTAAAAATCTTTAACCTAGCATATATGCTAGACTAAGGATTAGGATATAGGATGAGTTTGTTGTTATGTTATTGTTGGCTTTTGTTTTTAAGGTGGTATAATAATATTATGAAAATATTTATTGGAACAGATCATGCTGGATATATGTTAAAAGAAAAGCTTGTTTCTTTTTTACAAATTCAAGGTCATGAAGTTGTTGATAAAGGTGCATATGAATACAATGAGGATGATGATTATCCAGATTTTGTTGTGGCTGTTGCACGAGAAATTTCAAAAGATCCCGCTAGATCAAGAGGTATTGTATTAGGAGGAACAGGGGAAGGTGAAGCTATCGTAGCAAATAGATTTCCTCATGTTAGAGCTATTGTTTATTATGGTAGAGTGAAACCAATAGTAGAGAACGAATCCGGAATCCTTCATAGATCAAGAGCTCATAACGATGCGAATGTTCTTTCATTAGGTGCTAGATATTTTACAGAAGAAGATGTGATGGAGATAGTTAATTTTTGGCTTAGTGCTCCTTTTAGTTTTGACGAGAGACATATTCGTCGTCTTAAAAAGATAGATGAAATTAATATATAAAAATAAATGATTGAAATAATTCCAGCTATATTACCTAAAAATTATGAAGATTTAAAAAATAAAATCGCTCTTGTGCGTTTTGTTACTCCTCTCGTTCAAGTTGATATTTGTGATGGTATTTTTGTATCATCAAAAACTTGGCCATTTGAATCTACATTAGATGAACATTTTAATAAAATATTAGCCGAACAAGAAGGAATGCCTTTTTGGGAAGATATTGATTTTGAACTTGATCTTTTAGTTTCTGATGCAGTCGAGAATTTTGATATTTATACAAAGCTTGGTGCAAAGAGAATTATTTTTCATATTGAAGCAATTTGCATGTCTGCGCAGGCAGGTGATTTAAAAGAATTTGAGAATTTTTTGGAGGGTATAGATATGTATGTAAGAGAAGCAATGGAGATAGGTGTAGCTATCAATCCTTCTACGCCAATAGAGCAAGTTTTTCCATTGGTTTCTTCTATAGATTTTGTGCAATTTATGGGAAATGATAAAATAGGATATCAGGGAATATCATTAGACGAGAAGGTATATAAAAATATTAAGATTTTAAGAGAAAAATATTCTGATTTACCTATTGCAGTTGATATAGGTGTAAATAAAGAGACAGCTCCTCTTTTGATAAAAGCAGGAGCAACGAAACTCGTCATTGGTTCTGCGGTTTTTAATTCAGAAGATATAATAGAAACTATTGAAGATTTTAAAAATTTAGAATAATTTTTATTTTTATAGTATTTATAAATCTATTTTGTTATAATTAAAAGAATGATTTCTTTATCTGATGAAAAAATAAAGGAGCTTAAAATAAAAGCAAATGATATACGTCAAAGTATTATTTCTATGCTTGTTGAAGCTAAAAGTGGACATACAGCAGGTCCTCTTGGTATGGCTGATATTTTTGCATTTTTATATTTTTATATTTTAAAACATAATCCCAAAGATCCATCTTGGGAAGATCGTGATCGTCTAATACTTTCTAATGGACACATTTGTCCTGTACTCTATGCATCTATGGCACACTCTGGTTATTTTCCTATTGAAGAATTAAATACATTGCGTAAATTAGGAAGCCGTCTACAAGGGCATCCTCATAGAGAATATTTACCATTTGTTGAGAATTCTTCTGGACCACTTGGTTCTGGACTTTCACAATCAGCAGGTATGGCTCTCGCTGATAAAATAGATGGTAAAGAAAATAGTAGATATATTTATTGTCTTATGTCTGATGGAGAATTAAATGAAGGGAATTCTTGGGAAGCAATTATGTTTGCTGGAAAAAATAAATTAAATAATTTGATTGCTATTGTGGATAGAAATAATATTCAAATAGATGGTAATACAGAGAAAGTAATGCCACTTGAGCCTCTTGCAGATAAATGGAGATCTTTTAATTGGTATGTCATAGAAGTAAATGGGCATGATTTTAAAGATTTGAATGAAGCTTTTAAAGATGCACATGAAGTATTTAATAAACCTGTTGTGATCATTGCTCACACTATTCCTGGAAAGGGAGTGAAAGAATTTGAAGGAGATTATAAATGGCATGGTATGCCACCAAATAAAGAACAAGGTGAAATGGCATTAAATGAATTAAGAGAAATAGGCTCTAGGCCTTAGGCACTAGGTATTAGTAAAAAAACAAAAATGCTTAATCAAAAATTAAAACTTAATCCAAAAATATTTAACGAAGACGTTGAACAGATACCAATACGAAAAGGTTTTGGTATTGGGTTACTTAAAGCAGGAGAAGAGAATGAAAATGTCATTGCTCTTTGTGCTGATTTAGTTGAATCAACACAGATGAATTTATTTGCAGAAAAGTTTCCAAAGAGATTTATTGAAATGGGTGTAGCTGAACAAAATTTGGTCACTGTAGCTTCTGGAATGTCTGCGATGGGTAAAATACCTTTTTGTTCATCTTACGCGATGTTTTCTCCTGGGCGTAATTGGGAACAGATAAGGACGACAATAGCATATAATGATAGAAAAGTAATAATAGTTGGTTCTCATGCTGGGATATCAGTTGGGCCCGATGGTGGTACACATCAAGCCTTAGAAGATATTGCATTAATGCGAGTTATTCCGAATATGGATGTTATTTCTCCTTGTGATGCGATAGAAGCAAAAAAGGTTACTTTAGAATTAATTAAAACAAAAAATCCAGCCTCGCTGAGTCTAAGTGGGCCAGCATATTTACGTTTAGCTCGTGAAAAGACACCCATAATTACAACAGAAGAAACTCCTTATGAAATAGGAAAAAGTCAGATTTATTGGATACCAGATATTGGACTCGCACAAGTTGGAATCATTGTCACAGGTAGTTTGACTCATCGCGCATTACTCGCAGCTAAAGAATTAGAATCAAGAGGAATAAAAACAAAAGTGATGAATTTATCTTCAATTGTTCCAATAGATAAAGAAGCAATAGTATCTCTTGCAAAAGAATGTAAAGCGATAGTGACAGTAGAAGAACATCAGGTAAATGGAGGAATGGGTTCTGCCGTCGCAGAAGTACTCGCAGGGAATTATCCTGTGCCTATAGAATTTATCGGTGTTCAAAATCTTTTTGGTCAATCAGGAACGCCTGATGAATTAATAAAACATTATCATATGGATGTGCCTGATATAATACTTGCAGTTGAGAAAGTATTAAAAAGAAAAACTAGCTAATTAGCTAGTTTTTTTTAATTTTTATTCAAATTTATCTAATAATTTACTTAATCTCTCATACTCTTCTTTATTTTCATTAAATGTTATTTCTAGATCAGAAATATCTTCTTTTTTTGCTTTTTTTTCTTCAATCTCTTTTGATAATTCTTGTTGTCTTACGTGATAAGCTTCTATTTGATCTCGAATTTCTGATTCTTCATTTGATAATTCTAATTTTTTTTCTTTTGATTCAATTTTTTTTAAATCTTCTATACTCATATTTTTAATTTATTTTATTAATCTTATAATCTTTTGGTGCGACCTTTAAATATTCTTCTAATTTAGAACGTGATAGTAAGCCTTCTTGTGCTCCTATTTTTTGAACTACAGACATTGAATTTATTGGTCCCCAAGAGAAAGCTTCAATAGGGGATTTATCTAATGCAAGTGCTGCTGTAAATGTTGAAGAAAATGCATCTCCTGCACCTGTACGGTCTACTGGTTCTGCGATATCTTTATATATAGGATTGTGCCATAATTCTCCTTCGCTATAAAGATAAGCACCATTTGGTCCATCACTTATTACAACTATTTTAGGTCCTAATTCTGTGATTCCTTTTGATAAAGCTAAAATATCTCTATTTTCACTATTATCTTCTTTTTTAAGAATTTTTAAAGCTTCTTCTAGATTACAAAAGAAAACATCAGTTCTTTCATAAATATTTTTTAAAGCTTCAGTACCAAATTTTATTTGAAAAGTTCCTGGTTGAAAGGCGAGTTTTATATTTTTATATTTTTTAAGATAATTAGATATTTCTGTATGAAAAGGTAGAGAGTCTTCACCGAGAGAACTTAAATATATCCAAGCGGGTTTTGAAAGCTCATTTGCTTCTTTTGTATTCAACCAATGTCTTTCATAATTTTGATGTTTTATTAAAATAGTACGGTCAACATCATACCAAAGTACAAAATGATAATTTGTAAGTTTACCCGTTTCTATTTTTACAAATGTAGTGTCTATATTTTCTTTTTCTAGCACAGCTAAGCATTCTTTTCCATTTAAATCATCACCAATGTTTGTCATAAGTGCTGTAGAGAGTCCGAGTCTACTAGCACAGACTGCAGCATTTGGACTATTACCAACAGAAGGAATTACGTGCAAAGATTCGTATGGTACTTTATCTCCAAAACGTAAACAAAGCTCACAAGCATTAGTGTCTAATTTACAATGCACGTGAGCATCTTTTAGTTTTATAAATGCATCTACGACAGTGTCTCCAATAGCTAGAAAATCTATTTTTTTCATTCAATTAAAAAATTTAATTAATAATCTATATATCTACATCAAGCCCGTTGATTTTTTAACGGGACAAGTGCTATGATTATATCATAATATTAAATAATAAAAAAAACTATGTCTAAAAAAATAATCCTCTTTTTTGTAGGAGCTTTTTTGTTTTTTGAGAGTAATATTGTTTCTGCTAATGTCTCAATAAATGAAATAATGTATGCACCTGTAAATGGTGGAGCTTATGAATGGATAGAGGTTTTTAATTCTGGAAGTATTTCTTTTGATTTAAATGATTGGAGATTCTTTAATAATAAAGATGATTCTTCTCCATTAAGATTGCAAAAAGGATCTGGAATTTTAGGAAGCGGAGAATACGCGATAATAACAAATACATCAAATGTGGATTCTTTTTCAGGTATTGTGTTTAGTTCATCTCAATTTTCTTTGCCAGATGATAGTGTCAAATATAATACATATAAAGCTATTTCTGATTCAAATAAACAAATTATTGATTCTGTGACATATGATACTTCTTTAGGTGGTAGCAAGGAATCTGGATATTCTTTATCAAAGATAAGTAATTCTTGGAAAGCTGCACTGCCTACTCCAGGAGCAAAAAATATTTCTTCTTCTCCAAATAATTCAAATAATATAAATGATAATACTTTAGTTGCAACAATAAATGACAATGTTCAAAACATTACTGAAATAAAAACTAAGACAAAAATAGTAGAAATTCCAAAAATAAAAACAGAAATAAAATCCAATGTTTATGCTTTTGTTGGTATACCTTTAGAATTTGATGTAAATACGACAGGGTATTCTGGAGAGTCGCTTTTTCAAGGTAAATATTTTTGGAATTTTGGAGATGGAGATTCAAAAGAAATAAAAGCAAGTAATATTAATAAGTTTACTCATACATTTTTTTATGAAGGTGAATATACCGTGTCTGTAGAATATTTTACAAATTATTATTCTACTACACCTGATGCAGTTGATAAAATGATAATAAAAGTAATACCTGCAAATATTTTAATATCAAAAATAGGAGATGAAAAAGATTTCTTTGTAGAAATTTCTAATGATACTAATTATGATTCTAACCTTTCAAATTGGGCACTTTTAGGTAATGAAAAAAGTTTTATTTTTCCTAAAAATACTATTTTAAAATCAAAAAATAAAATTATTTTGTCTCCTAAGATTACTGGTTTTTCTATCCTAGACAAAGATGTTTTAAAATTAGTAAATTCACAAATGGAAACAATATTTAGTTATTCATCTTCTCCTAATATTTTACCAGTAGAAATTTTAGATAAAAATATTATTAAAACTAAAGCACCTATAACAAAACCTATCTATAGTGTACCACAAGATAATTTAATAAATATGGATTTAAATACAAATAATAATATAAATTCCTTAGAAAATATTTTAGAAATGAAAGTTCCATTTGATAATGGAGTAGCAGGAGCTATAAAAAGTGATATACCAGTAAAAGATAATTTTAAATATGGAATATTTGGTTTATTTGCTTTTCTTGGTATTAGTACGAGCCTTGCATATTTTATCCGTACTCGTAATAGAGGATTTGTATCTAAAAAGACAGGAGATGATTTTGAAATTTTAGATGAATAATGTAGAATTAGTTTATGTTTAAAAATTTCTTACTTAAAAAGATGCTTCGTACACAAGGTGTACCCGAAGCACAAATAGATATGTTTATAAATATGATGGAAAAGAATCCAGAGCTTTTTAAAACGATTGCAGAAGAAATACAAGAGAAAATAAAGAGTGGAATGGATCAAAATACCGCAGGGCTCTCTGTAATGAAGAAATACGAAGATGAATTGAAAAAGCTAGTTTAAGTTTTAAATTTCTGTTATATTTTAAGAATGTCTTTAAGTATAGGAATTGTAGGATTACCAAATGTCGGGAAATCGACTCTTTTTAATGCGCTTACAAAAAAAGGTGTGCCAGCAGAGAATTATCCTTTTTGCACTATTGATCCATCAGTAGGTATTGTGCCTGTACCAGACGAAAGAGTGCAGTTGCTTTCTAATTTTTCAAAATCTAAAAAGACTATTCCCGCTGTAATAGAGTTTGTTGATATTGCTGGTCTTGTGGCTGGTGCATCTAAAGGGGAAGGTCTTGGGAATAAATTCTTAACAAATATTCGCGAAGTAGATGCTATAGCACACATGGTGCGTGTATTTGAAGATGATTCCGTGATTCATGTTTCTAATAAAGTTGATCCAATACAAGATATTGGAATCATAAATCTGGAATTAGCTTTAGCTGATTTTGAAACAGTTCAAAAAAGAATTTCTAATATACAAAAAGATGTTAAGAAAAATGATAAAGAAGTTATTGCAGAAGAAATTATTTTAAAGAAAGTTGAAAAAGTTTTAGAAGATGGAAAAATGGCTATAGAAGCAAATTTAAATGATGATGAAAAATTTAAAATAAAATCTTTAAATTTACTCACATTAAAACCAATGTTGTATGTTTTAAATACTTCAGAAGCAACAGAGAATACGGAGGCAATTCCTCCGGGGTTGTCGGTAAAAATAGACCCTGTTTTTGAAGAAGGTTTTGATGATTTAATTAAACAAAGTTATGCTCTTTTAGGTCTTGAAACGTTTTTCACTACAGGAGAAGATGAGACGAGGGCTTGGACAATAAAGATAGGAAGTACAGCTCCAATAGCAGGTATGGCGATACATACAGATTTCAAAGAGAAATTTATACGTGCAGAAGTGATAAGTTGTGAGAAATTATTGGAAGCTGGTTCACACGTGAAAGCAAAAGAAAAAGGATGGGTTCGTACAGAAGGTAAAGATTATATTGTAAAAGATGGTGATGTGATAGAATTCTTGATATAATCATCACATGAAAAAAGAGGAAGATAAAAATGAAATAAATCCCGTTAGAAATCATGAGGTTTCGCATGATGATCCTATTTCTAACGGGATAAAGACTTTTTATTCTAAAGATTGGCCTTCAGATAAGGCAGGCGAGCAAGATTATGAACTTTTAGATACTGGTGATCATCAGAAATTAGAACGTTTTGGAAAATATATTTTAGTACGTCCACATGAAGATGCTTTTTGGAAAAAGACACTTCCTAAAGAAAAATGGGATAAAGCTGATGGGATATTTTTTTCTTCAAAAAGAGGTTCTGATACAAAAGGTGGATGGACCCTGTCGTTCGCGAGCGACGGGGTGGAAAATAAAAAAAAGATACCTAAATGGAATATGTCTTATAAAGATATGAAATTTTCTGTTTCTCCTACACCCTTTCGTCATATGGGTTTTTTCCCAGAACAAGCAAGTCATTGGGATCTTATAGAGAAAAGAATAAAAGAATCAAAAAGAAAAATAAGATTTTTTAATTTATTTGGATACACTGGCATAGCGAGTCTTTTTGCATTGCGAGCAGGGGCAGAGGTCACGCATCTAGATGCATCAGAGCAGACCATAACATGGCTCAAAGAGAATCAAGAACTTTCAGGATTAGAAGGGCTCCCAATGCGTGTGATCGTAGATGATGCATTGAAATTTGTTGAAAGGGAAATAAGAAGAGGAAATAAATATGATGCTGTTGTAATGGACCCACCTAAATTTGGTAGAGGACCAAAAGGAGAAACTTGGAAAATTGAAGAAAATTTACCCAAACTTTTATCTCAGATAAATAAAATTTTGAGTGATGATCCATTATTTGTTATCATAACTTCTTATGCTATAGATTCTTCTTCATTATCATTAGGGTATGCTTTGAAAGATATGATGAAGAATTATTTAGGGACAGTAGAACAAGGAGAGCTTGGTATTTTAGAGAAATCAAACAATCGTGTTATTCCACTTGCAAATACTGCTATTTGGGAGAAAAATTAATTTTTTTAATTTAATGCCAAGAAAGAGTTTTTGCTTTTTTATTTTTATACTTTTTATGCTATAATATAAAATATGAATACACAATCAAAAGTTTTAAAATGGTCTCTTATTGTTGGTATTGTTATTGTAATTAATTTGTTTTTTAATTACACTCTTTCATTGGTTTACAAAAATCCTACTTTTGAAGCTTTTTGTCCTAATACTTCTCAAATTGTAAAAATTATAGACAATCAAGAATCTTGTGTTACTGCTGGGGGTCAATGGAATAGTGGTGTATATAATCAATACCTTAAAGAAACAAATCAGCCAACAGCACCACAAGGATATTGTGATCAACAATTTACTTGTAGAAACGATTATGATGCTGCACAAAAAATGTATGATAGAAATGTGTTTATTACTTTAGTTATTTTGGGTGCATTTTGTGTTGCAATTGGAAATTTCTTAATGGGAAATATGTTGATTAGTATTGCACTCTCTTTAGCTGGTGTTTTGTCATTTATTGTTGCCTCTATGCGATATTGGAGTTCAGCAGATGATTTAATAAAAGTAATTATTTTGGCAATTGCTTTAGGTATTTTAGTTTGGGTAGCTATAAAAAAGTTTAAGAATAATATTGAATAATAAATGAATGGTAAAGCAATATGATCATAGAAAAATTGAAAAAAAGTGGCAGAAAGTTTGGGAAATAAAAAAAACGTATAAAGTCTTAGACCCATCGACAAGTTCAGGGCGAGTAAAAAAGAAAAAGTTTTATAGTTTAATAGAATTTCCATATCCATCTGGTGATGGCTTACATGTGGGGCATATCCGTAGCAATACTGCAATGGACATCATTTCTCGTAAACGAAGAATGGAAGGATATAATGTACTTTATCCAATAGGTTGGGATGCTTTTGGTCTTCCTACTGAAAATTATGCTATAAAAACTGGTAAAAAGCCCTCAGTCGTAACAAAGAAAAATACTGATGTATTTAGAAAACAGCTAAAAGAGATTGGTTTCTCTTTTGATTGGTCACGAGAAATAAATACTACAGATCCAAAATATTACAAATGGACACAATGGATATTTTTACAACTTTTTAAAAATGGATTAGCTTATAAAGCGAAATCTTTTATAAATTGGTGTCCTTCTTGTAAGATTGGTCTTGCGAATGAAGAAGCTGTCGGTGGTGTGTGTGAACGTTGTGGAAATATTACAGAGAAGCGTGAAAAAGAACAATGGATGCTTGCAATTACAAAATACGCAGAAAGATTAGACAAAGATTTGGATTTAGTAGATTATCCAGAACGTGTAAAGTCCCAACAGAGGAATTGGATAGGGAAGTCAGAAGGGAGTGAGATTGAGTTTAAAATTAAATGCAACCCCTCCCAAACCCTCCCCAAAGGAGAGGGAGAAATGCCAAAATTTTTTACGACTAGTCCGGAATTATGGAGAGCTTTACAAGACAAGGTTTTGGATATGAGAAAAAATCCTACAAATGGAGAAAAAGCAATGTGGGATTTGTTACGTAGGAATAACCCCTCCCTAGACCTCCCCAAAGGAGAGGTGAAGAATTCAAAAGGATTTCATTTTAGAAGGCAGCATATTATTGATAGATTTATTGTTGATTTTGTTTGTATTGAAAAAAAACTTGTTATTGAAGTGGATGGTGATATTCATGATTATAAAAAATTAGAAGATGAAGAAAGAACGGGAGTATTAAATCAAATTGGATTTGAAGTCATACGTTTTACTAATGAAGAAGTAATAAAAAATCCAAAAAATGTTTTAGAAAAAATTATTTTAAAATTAAACAATGTTAGTAGTAAGGCCCTCTCCTTCGGGGAGGGTTTGGGAGGGGTGGATATGGAAGATTTAGAAGGAATTAAAGTATTCACCACCCGCCCCGATACTATCTTTGGTGTGACTTATGTTGTACTTGCCCCAGAACATGATGTAATTACGAATTTACAATTACAAATTATGAATTGGGAAGAGGTAGAAGATTATATTAAAAAAGTAAAAAAAGAAACAGAGCAAGAAAGAACAAAAGAAGACAAAGAAAAGACAGGTATAGAATTGAAAGGAATAAAAGCAATAAATCCAGCAAATAATGAGGAAATATCAGTATGGATTGCAGATTATGTATTACCACATTATGGCACAGGGGCAGTGATGGCTGTGCCACAGCATGACGCTCGTGATAGAGAATTTTCAGAAAAATATAATTTACCGATAATAGATAGACCACTTGTAGATGCACAAGAGATTACAAAAAAAGTTGGTGGAAAAATTGTCACAAAATTTAAATTACGTGATTGGGTTTTTTCACGTCAGCGATATTGGGGAGAGCCGATACCAATAATAAATTGCGAGAAGTGTGGTTTTGTTCCTGTAAAAGAAAAAGATTTACCAATAAAATTACCAGAAGTGAAAAATTATAAACCGACAGATAATGGAGAGTCTCCATTAGCTAGTATTTCAAAATGGGTAAATATAAAATGTCCAAAGTGTAAAGGCCTTGCAAAAAGAGAGACAGATACTATGCCAAATTGGGCAGGAAGTTCTTGGTACTACCTTGCGTACACAACGCAAGGAATTTCTAATTTTCAATTTTTAATTTCTAATAAAAATATAAAAAACAAAACTCGAAAAAATATAGATTATTGGACGCCTGTCGATTGGTATAACGGAGGTATGGAGCATACGACTCTCCATTTATTATATTCACGTTTTTGGCATAAATTTTTATATGATTTAAAACTTGTTCCTACAGCAGAACCTTATAAAAAAAGGACTTCTCATGGGATGATTTTAGGTGAAGGAGGTGTAAAAATGTCTAAATCTATCGGTAATGTTATCAATCCTGATAGTATAGTGAAAACTTATGGTGCAGACACATTACGTATATATGAGATGTTTATGGGGCCATTTGAAGAATCTGTAGCTTGGAGTACTGAGAGCATAATCGGCTCAAGAAGATTTATAGAAAAAGTTTGGAGGATAGGGGAGAAAATAATTACGAATTACGAATTACGAATTACGAATGAAAAAAATAAAATAAAAAATAGTAATAATTCTTTCGTTAGGCAAGACATAGCTGCCGAAAAAAGCTCTGATTCGCAATCTTTTAATATTTCAAAAATTTTACACAAAACAATTAAAAAAGTTTCTGAAGATATTGAAAATATGCGTTTTAATACTGCTATTTCTTCGATGATGATATTAGCAACAGAAATGGAAAAAGAACAAAGTCGGACTTTAGATCTTCAAAAAAGTCCGACTTTAAATTTAGAAGATTTTAAGAAATTCTTACAAATTTTATCTCCATTTGCTCCTCATGTGACGGAAGAGTTGTATAATCAATTACCAATTACGAATTACGAATTAAAAAATAAAAAAGAAAATAATTCTTCTATTCATTTTTCAAAATGGCCAAAATGGGATGAAAATTTAGTAAAAGATCAAGAAATAAAAATTGCAGTACAAATAAATGGCAAAGTTAGAACTGAAATTTTGATTCAAACAGATGAAAATGAAGAAAAAGTTAAGAAAATAGCTCTTACAAACGAAGTTGTTTTAAAGTACATCCAAAATGAGAAACCTAAGAGAATAATTTATGTCAAAAATAGGGTTATTAATATATTAATTTAATCAATTTCTATCTATTTTTTTAGTTTGTATTTTTGAAAAAGTTATCTCCCACACTTTTCTTGGTATTGTTCTCTACTTTTTCATAAAATATATAGGATAGTTTTATTTTTGATACACAGAGAGACTTTTTTTATCAGTTTGCAAAACAAAAAGTGATACCAAAAAAGGTGTGGGAGTTATCCACATTTTTTATGTGTTTTTGTCTTTTAAAACTATTAATATATTGGTATAATATGAAGGTTAAATAGAAAATTTATGGTTTATAATTTTTTTTGGAAAAAGTTATTTTTTTTGGGATTTTTGATTACCATGCTTTTTTACGCGGAAGCTGTTTTTGCTGCAAATCCGACATCTTTACTCATCCCAACAAATATTATTTTAGATCCTGGTTCACTTTATACTCCATGGGGTGGTTGTGGTCCTGTGGATTCGAATTGTTATACAATAAAAAAAACATCTTCAACATTACAAAATAAAAATAATAAAACAATACTCACACAAAATTCTAATAATGATTCTTCTGTAATAAAAAATATTAGATCATTTTCAAACTCAAATACAGCAATTAATAATTCTACTCTACTTTCAGCTTTGAGAAATTTATTTACCGTAGGACTTCCAAATGATTTACTTTCTAAACTTCAGGGTCCTGTCGGGCCAGTTGGCCCTAAGGGAGATTCAGGTTTAAATATTGGTGGTGGATACACTCCGATTCCAGTTAACTATGCACCGATGGGAACTATTCCATCTTCAAATAACTTTTCTGGAGGTACTGTGCTATCAGCAACATTTTTGTCAGCAAAAGAATTTACTACAGGTAAAGCAAATATCACAGATACAGCTACTATAGCTACATTAAATGTTTCTAAGAATTCTACAATCACTGGCAATTTGAGCGTAGGTGGCACTACCACTTCTGTCGGTAGTACTACACTTGCTACTGGCATAGATACCATAAACACTTTCGGTAGTGGGGCCTCTTCTATTAACACTATCGGTTCAGAGATTACACCAGGAGCTTTGACATTACACGGTGCTACGAGTTTAGATAATTCTTTGTTAGTAACTGGACAAGTCACATTTACGAAAATTCCTACACTTGCTCATGCATTTACTACTTGGCCAGCTGGGACTTCTAATGTTTCTGACTCTACGGTATATATCAATCCAGATACAGCAGTAGCTGATACAAATTTGCTTGGTGTTGCTGTCGGAGGTAGTGTGAAATTCTTAGTAGATGCTGAAGGGGATATTTATGGAAATAATATGATTTTGACGGGGTCTGTCACTCAAGGTAATACTTCAGTAGAAAATCTAACAGTTGGAGGAAATACTATTTTAGGTGATGCAGGTACAGATATTGTTACTATTCACGGAGCTACTACACTAGACAATACATTTTCTCAAACGGGGGTCTATACATTTTCTACAGGTACAGGAAATATTTCACTCAATGGTGCAGCTACTTACACCACTCTATCTGGTGGCAATATTACAGACTCTGCATTAACAGCGGGACGAGTAACTTTTGCAGGGACAGCAGGATTACTTGTTGATGATGCTGATTTAACCTTTTTAACTGATACACTTTCAGCAACAAAAATCCTCTCTAATTTATTCAACGGTCTTGCTATCACAAACAATGGTACCAATACTTTAAATATTACAGCAGGAAAAACTTTAACAATTTCTGATTCAACTACTCTTGCAACCAATTCTATTACTTTAGCTGGTGGTGAAGTAATTACTTTTTCAGCCACTAACGCTCTTTCTCTTTTAACCACTGGAGCGACTTCTATCACTCTTCCAACTTCTGGAACATTGTATGGTACAGCTACTGACTCAATCACATCCCTTCAATTACTTTCTTCACTTTCTGATGAAACGGGGACTGATGCTTTG
>PFOY01000022.1 GCA_002792755.1 Candidatus Nomurabacteria bacterium CG_4_10_14_0_2_um_filter_30_12 | reverse complement strand
CCTTGTGTCTGTCTACCAAGAGAAGAAATATCTTTCAATGCTGTCCTTATGACTTGTCCTTTTTTAGACATTGCTATCAATTCTTCTTCTTCACCAGTCAATACCTTAGCTACTATTAATTTACCTGTTTTGGGTGTTACTTTTGCTGTTTTAATACCAGAACCTCCTCTTTTTTGAACTTTATATTCTTTAAGAGCTGTTTTCTTACCAAAACCATTTGCACTCATCGTCAAAAATGAACCGTCTTTATTTTCTTTTTTAACTACATCAACACTAATAACCTCATCAGCTTTACCGAGTTTTATACCACGTACACCTCCAGCAGTCCTTCCCATTTCTCTAATATCTCCCTCTTTAAATTTAATAGATTGACCACCAGTAGTAGCAAGCATTACTTCATCACCTTTATTTGTTAAAAGAGCTGAAACAAGACTATCTCCTTTATCTAATCTAACAGCAATAATTCCACTTCTTCTGACATCTTTAAAACTAGCACTAGACATCTTTTTTGCTAAACCATTTTTAGTGACAAGCATCAATGAAGATCCAGTCTTCTCAAAATCTTTTGGCATTGGTAAAATAGATGTCACTTTTTCATCATTATTTAACGACAAAAAATTCATAATAGATTTACCACGAGTAGCACGACGTCCTTCTGGTATATCATACATTTTCATTTGATAAGCTTTTCCTAAATTAGTAAAGAAAAGTAAATCGCTATGTGTAGACCCAGAGACTAGCATTGTTACGAAATCTTCTTCTTTTGTTTCAAGATCAACGACTCCGACTCCACCTCTTTTTTGTGAACGATATTCTAAAGGATCAGTTCGTTTTACATATCCACCAGCAGAAAAGACAAGCATAGTCTCCTTGTCTGGAATTAAATCTTCATCAGAGATTTCTTTATTTCCACCTTTAACTATTTTTGTTCTTCTCTCATCAGCATATTTCTCACGAATTTCTTTTAATTCTTTTGATATAAGAGCCAATATTTTTTTTGAACTTGCCAAAAGAGCCTTTATTTCTTCAATAAATTTTTGTTTTTCTGTAAGTTCATTTTCAACTGCTTTTCTTTCAAGGCCAGCCAATTTTTGTAGTTTCATTTCCAAAATTGCTATCGCCTGTAATTCTGAAAATTTAAATTCTTTCATTAAATTAAATTTTGCAATTTGACTATCTTTTGACCCGCGAATAACTGTAATAACACGATCTATTTTATCAAGAGCCTTTTTTAAACCGAGTAGTATATGTTCACGTTCTTGTGCTCGTCTTAAATCATATTCACTTCTTCTTTTTACAACTTCTTTTCTGTGTTCAATAAATAAAGCAAGAATGGATTTTAAAGAAAGAGTCTGTGGCACACCATCCACTAATGCTACGACGTTAAAATTAAAATTTGATTCGAGCTGTGTATTTTTATAAATATAATTTAAAACTTTTTCAGGAACAGCAGTATTTTTTAAATCAATAACAATTCTTATATCTCTAGTCGATTCATCGCGAAGACCCTTAATGCCATCAAGTTTTTTCTCTTGCACTAATTCTGCAATAGCCATTATAAGATTAGCTTTATTTACTCTGTAAGGAATAGAAGTAATGATAATCTGGAACCCTCCTTTTTGTTCTACTATTTCAGCTTCTCCACGACATACGACTCCTCCACGTCCAGTACTATATGCATGGAGCATATCTTTATAATTATATGCAATACCACCAGTAGGAAAATCCGGACCTTTTACGAATTGCATTAAGTCTTCAGTAGTCACGTCTTCATTTTCAATTAAATAATTTGTCGCATCTAATACTTCAGCTAAGTTATGCGGAGGAATATTTGTAGCCATACCGACAGCAATACCAAGAGTTCCATTTAAAAGCAATGCTGGTACAGCCGTAGGAAGCACTACTGGTTCCTTTCGAGTTTGGTCATAATTAGGACGAAAATCAACTGTCTCTTTTTCAAGATCACGTAATAATTCATTTGATATCTTTGTCATCTTCGCCTCTGTATAACGCATAGCAGCAGCGCTATCTCCATCGATTGATCCAAAGTTGCCTTGTCCCCAAACTAAAGGATAACGATAAGAAAATTCTTGTGCCATTCCAACCATAGTATCGTAAACTGCAGTATCTCCATGTGGATGATATTTTCCTAACACATCTCCCACTATTGCTGCTGATTTCCTAAAACGTGCAGTAGAAGTGAGACCCATTTCATTCATACCAAATAAAATTCTACGATGTACTGGCTTTAATCCATCTCTTACATCAGGCAATGCACGTGCTGTAATAACGGTCATTGCATATGCCAAGTAAGACTCTTGCATTTCTTTCACAACATCAACTTGAATAATTTTATCTACAGATTCTTCTTTTTTTTCTATAATTTTTTTTACCATAAATATTACTCTACCACAGAAGAATCAGTCTCTGAAGTACTTTTATACCCATCAACAATATTATCTTTCAAAACTGTAAAAGGTTTTAAATCTTCCTTCATCTTTATCTG
Source organism: Candidatus Nomurabacteria bacterium CG_4_10_14_0_2_um_filter_30_12 (assembly GCA_002792755.1). Taxonomy (GTDB): domain Bacteria; phylum Patescibacteriota; class Minisyncoccia; order Phycocordibacterales; family UBA9973; genus UBA9973. The sequence continues at coordinate 4,445 of PFOY01000022.1, read as the reverse complement.
TGTATCAGTACTCACTAAATTCTTTCCTAAACTAAAAACCCAAAGAATAATCATAACAGCAGCAAACATCAATATAAGTATATGTAAAATATGTCTTCTTACTTCTTCTGGCTGTCTTCTTAAATGATGAATTATTTTTTTCATTGTTTTTTAATTTTACTTTATGAACTTGATAACTTTATAAACTTTCTACTATCTATATTGCTTTTAAAACTATCACTTCCCCTTCTTTTCCATCTAAATCTTTAAGTTTTAATGTTAATTTATCTACCTCCAAAGCTTTCTCCTCTCCAACTTCTTTTAAGAATACTTTCAATGTTTCATCATTAAAACTCATTGGTATTATTAATTTTGGTTCAAACAATAGAGCAAATTTTGCTGCTGCTTTTGCATCAAGAACACTCGCCTCTTTAGATGCATTTTTCCCACCAACTGGAATAAAAATAATGTCTGGACTATCAATAGTCTCTTGTGCTTCTTTTGAAACTTCAGAATCTGACAAGGCACCTAAAAACGCAATCTTTATATTATCTAGTGTGAAAGAATAAATTGTATTAATATATTTTTTATCAGAAATAAGAGCATTAGACATTATACCTTTCACAAAGACATTTTTTATTTCATAATCTCCTGGACCAGAAATAACAAAAGGCATACGATCTCCATGAGAAAGCTGTTCTACTCCATTATATAAAGGATGATTTGTGGTGACAAATGCTATATCTGCACCAAAATGAGCTCCTATGCCTGATTTAGCAATCTTACTAACAGGATTAAAAGCAAGAATCATATCCCCTTGCACTATCTTAAAAAATTGTTCACCAAAATATGTGATTATCATTACTTATATTATAGCAAAAAATAAAATAAAAAACATCTTTTTTATAATAAAAAATACTTATTTATATTATTCAAACTTGCTTTTTTATAAAATTATAGTAAGATTAATACTAATATATTAAAAGCATGGATTTAGGGTAACCCTGAATGGGACGAGAAATCTCAATTAGAACCTAAACCTTATATCCGCTTCATTAGTTTATTTTGAGCGGATTTTTTAATTAGTTATGAAAAAAGAAGATATAATACAAGAAAATTTAGTATTAAAATCTATCGTTGATAGAAGTGCCTCAAGACCTGAAGCTGATTCTTTAGTAGAAGGTAAAGTTATTCTCGTAGAAAAATCATCAGTTTTTGTTGATTTATCACCTTTTGGTACTGGTATTATTTATGGCCGTGAATTTATAAATGCAAAAGATATCATTAAAAAAATAAGTCTAGGTGATATCATCAAAGCTAAAGTTGTCGAAAAAGAAAACGAAGATGGATATACAGAACTTTCTTTAAAAGAAGCAAAACAAGCACTTACATGGAGTGATGCTGAAAAAGCTATAAAAGCAAAAACAGTCTTAGAGTTAGAGATAAAAGATGCAAATAAGGGTGGATTAATTCTAGAATGGCAAGGTATACAAGGTTTCTTGCCTGCTTCTCAACTCAAATCTGACCATTATCCTCGTGTACTTGATTCTGATAAAGATAAAATATTAAAAGAATTAAAGAAACTCGTTGGTGAAAAAATCTCAGTAATGATCATTTCTACTCTTCCAAAAGAAGGTAAATTGATCTTCTCAGAAAAAGATAATAACCCAGAAGAGAAAAAAGAAATTTTAAGTAAATACAATATTGGTGATGAATTGAATTGTACTGTTGCAGGACTCGTTGATTTTGGAGTTTTCTTAAAACTAGAAGATGGATTGGAAGGCCTTGTACACATATCTGAACTTGATTGGGGTCTTGTAGAAGATCCTAGGACAATATTTAAGGTTGGAGATGCTGTAAAAGCTAAAGTAATTGAAATCAAAGATGATAAAATCTCACTTTCTATAAAAGCTTTAAAAGAAAACCCTTGGACAGAATTTGAAGGAAAACTTAAAAAAGGAGATATTATAAAAGGTGTTGTTATTAAATACAACAAACATGGCGCACTCGTCTCTATTAAAGAAGGTGTAGCAGGACTTGTCCACAATTCCACATTTGGAACAGAGGCAAAACTCCGTGATAAATTAGAACTTGGAAAAAATTATAATTTCCAAATCACACTCTTTGAACCCAAAGAACACAAAATGACTTTAATACATTTAGAATAAGATAAATTTAAAAACTCCACAAGTTAAACTTGTGGAGTTTTTATGAATTTACTTCTTCTAAAATTAGATCTTCTGCACCTATATCATTCATTATTTTCATCACCTGTTCAGCATAACGAGCTACTATTGACGGTGGATTATATGCTTGTAAAATTCCTTTTATATCTTTATCTGCATAATGTTTTTCTGTTTTAGGATTATTACCTCCTAAATTTCTAGCAACAATTTCTATAGCTTCTTCATTAGAGTCAAAACTAATCTTACATGAACCCCAACCAAAAGCATTATTTTTAACTTTTTTACATTCAAATTTTCCTCCAGTAGATTCTCTAGCAGCTATAGCAGGCAAAAGACGCCAATCAAGATTATTTTTGAGAGCTTCTTCTACCATTTTCATACCCATACCTGAAAGTGGCATATCATGTGATTTAAAATAATTATCAATAGCTTCCGCCTTCTTTGCTTTTAAATCATTAGCTTTCTGGTTAAAAACCTGGTTAAAGGCTAATATACCGTGAGCTTCAATATTTTGTTTTTGTATAAATACAATTTGAAAAGTCTCTGTAGTAGGATTATTAGCAATATTTCCCAAAGGCATCGTTCCTGTCATAAAAGGCAAGAAAACTAAAGACTGAGCAAATCGTATTAAGTTGTTTTTATTCATATTTGAGCGGTTCATGCTCCGCCAACTCTTGGGTGGTTCTATTCAACTTTTACTGAAATAATTCTCATAAAGAAGCTGATTAACTTCTTAATAAGAATACTTACATATATTAGCATACTGGGTATTAAAAGTCAATAGTTAAACAACAATTTTGATATATGTCAAACACAAAATACCTTGTAAAATAAGGTTATTTTAAGCCATGATACTTGACAAATAAAGCTAAAATATGAGTAATTTAGCCATTGTGGATAAAAGAAGGGTCGGACTTCTCTAGATTTTGTAAAAAGTCGGCCTTTCTCTTAGAATTTAAAAATTTTATCAGCTACTTTATATGCCTCACCAGCTCCCATAGTCACAAATATGTCATTTTCTCCAAAGTTTAGCTCATTTATATAAGTTTCTGCTGATTCAAAGTCGAGAAAAGCCTTGGCTTTATCCCCCGCTAATAAAATAGCTGAGGCCAGCTTCTCACTTGAGATACTCTCGTCTTTTGCTTCTCTAGCAAAAAAAATAGGTAATAAAAAGATATTGTCTGCCCCTTTGAAACATTTAGCAAAATCATTAAAAAAAGCTTTCGTTCTACTATAAAGATGCGGTTGAAATAATACGGTAATCTTTTTCTCTCCTGAGGGATAAACCCCCACACCTTTCACTTTCTGAAAGGTGTGGGGGTAAAGTTCTCGCAAAGCCTCTATACTTGCCTTTATCTCTGTTGGATGATGAGCATAATCATCATAAATAATAACTCCCTCTTTTGTCTCACCCCTTTTTTCTAATCTTCGCCAAGTACCAGAAAAATTACTTAAAGATTTTTGAGCGTCTTCTTCTTTAATTCCTATTAAATCAATCACAGCTAATGCTGCAGCAGCATTCATTCTGTTATGAACTCCTGGTACAGAAAGCTTAGGAACTTTGTCTAGATAATCTCTATAATCAATTACTTTTGCTTTATACTTCTTTTTCAAAATATTAAAAACAGAAACACTACTAGAATCACAAACAATAAAATTATCTGTTTGATCTGCAATTTCTGAAAAGGCAGATTCTATATCATATATATCTTTATAATAATCTAAATGATCTTCCTCGATATTTGTTATCACTAAAATCTTTGGTTTTAAATTTAAAAATGATCTTTCATATTCACAAGCTTCAACTACAAAAAAATCACTTTTACCAATTACCAAATTTGAGTTACTTTCTTTTAATAGAGAACCGACTATTACTGATGGATCTTTCCCAGTATTAACTAAAATTTTAGCTATCATTGCTGTAGTCGTCGTCTTTCCATGAGTTCCCGATACAGCAATAGTGTATTTATCTTTTGTAATAATCCCCAACATTTGTGGATAAGATCTAATAGAAATTTTTTGTTGTTCTTTTATTTTTGCAAAAAATTTTGGATCATAAGTAATGATAGCTGTCGTGTAAACAATCAATTCAGTATCAGAAGGAATATTTTCATATGATTGCCCAATCATAATTTTTGCCCCCAATTTACTCAATTCATCAACAACTAATCCTTCTTGCATATCCTGTCCAGTCACATCTTTTCCTCTGCTCAACATCAATCTAGCAATAGCAGAGATTCCAATCCCCCCTATCCCAACAAAATGCACATGTTTAATTTT
>PFOY01000044.1 GCA_002792755.1 Candidatus Nomurabacteria bacterium CG_4_10_14_0_2_um_filter_30_12 | reverse complement strand
AAAAAAAACACCTAAATTTTCAAGTCGACAAAAAAATCGATGTTTTCGTTGTGGACGAGGTAATGGATTCATGAGAGATTTTGGTGTATGTCGTATTTGTTTTAGAGAATTAGCAAATGAGGGTATGCTTCCCGGAGTTAGAAAATCAAGCTGGTAAAAATCAATTACGAATTAACAATTACGAAAATACTAAACAATTATGGATTCAATTTCAAACATGATAATAATGCTAAAAAACGCAAGTCTTGCAGGTAAAGAGTCTGTTGTTTTTCCATATTCTAATATGAAGAATGCGATAGCTTTATGTTTGAAGAAAGAAGGATATATATCTGAAGTTTCAAAAAAAATTAGAAAAGATTTTCCAGTTTTGGAGGTTAAATTAACTTATATAGATAAAAATCCTAAAATTACAGAAGTAGAAAGAGTTTCTAAGCAATCTAGACGAGTTTATTTTAAAATGAAAGATTTACATTCAGTTAGAAATGGATCAGGACTTCTTGTACTTTCAACACCAAAAGGAATTTTGTCAGGTAAAGAAGCAAGAAAAGAACAAGTCGGTGGTGAAGCATTGTTTAAAATTTGGTAATAAAATTATATGTCAAGAATAGGAAAACAAGAAATAGAAATACCAAAAGGAGTTGAAGTCACAAAAAGTGGTACTGTTTTAAAAGTTGTTGGTAAAAATGGCACTTTAACAAAGATTTTTCGTGACGATATATCTATAAATATAGGAGACAAGATAATAACCTTAAATATAAAAAGAAACGATAAATTTTCTCGTTCTCTTTGGGGTACATATGCATCTCATATTAAGAATATGATAAAAGGCGTAGAGACTCCTTATCAAAAGAAATTGATTTTAGAAGGAGTTGGGTTTAAATCTGAAGTTAAAGGTAGAGAATTTAATTTTGCTTTAGGTTTTTCTCATCCAGTTATAGTAGCTATACCAGAAGGCATAGTAGCAACAGCAGAGAAGAATGTTATTACAATTACAGGAATTGATAAAGAATTAGTTGGAAGTTTTACTGCAGCTATCCGTGCACTAAAGAAACCAGAACCATATAAAGGAAAAGGTATGCGTTATGAAAATGAAGTTATTAGAAGAAAACAAGGTAAAAAGACAGCATAGTTAATTACGAATTAATAATTACGAATTACGAATTTAAAATGCAGAAAAAAAATGACAAAAGAATAAGATTAAAAGCTAAAATTCGATCAAAGATTTTTGGTACTTCAGAGTGTCCTCGATTGTCTGTATTTCGTTCTAATAAATTTATTTATGCACAAGTTATCAATGATGAGAAAGGAAATACATTAGCACAAGCTAGTGATATAAAGATAACAAAAGGTACAAAATCAGAAAGAGCAAAAGAAATAGGTAAAATGATTGCAGAAGCTTGTAGTAAAGTGAAAATTGATAAAGTTGTTTTTGATCGAAATGGATTTAGATATACTGGACGTATAAAATTAGTAGCAGATACCGCGCGAGCTGGTGGACTTAAATTTTAATAAAAATTATGGAAGAAGAAAATAAAAAAAGAAATAATACTCGACGATCTTCATCTTTTGGAAGACCAAAACCTGAATTTGATCAGAAGATTCTTAATATTCGTCGTGTCACACGTGTCGTTGCTGGAGGACGTAGGTTTTCTTTCAGTGTCGCATTGGTTGCAGGGGATAAAAAAGGTTCTATTGGTCTTGGTTTAGGAAAAGCAGGTGATACATCTCTTGCTATTAATAAAGCAGTAAGAAATGCGAAGAAAAATATGGTTAGATTAAAACTTACAAAAAGTATGTCTATACCACACGAAGTGTCTGCCAAGTTCTCGAGTTCGTGTGTTGTTATTATGCCAAATAAAGGCCGTGGTCTTGTGGCTGGTACAGTAGTGCGTGATATTGCAAAATTAGCAGGTATAAAAGATATTACAGGTAAAATATTATCTGGTAGTAAAAATAAATTAAATAATTCTAAAGCAGTAATGCAAGCTTTATTTCAAATTTCTTCAAAATATACAAAAATTATTCCAGAGAGTATCGTTGTAAAAAATAAAGAAGTTGTCGTTCCAGAAATTTCTGTCCGCAATGCTTCAAGCATAGCTGATGCAGGCGGGAAAAAATAAAATCACTAAAAGTTAGTAATTAATTATATGCAAATACATAATTTAAAAAGAGAACATAAGAATAAAAAAGATCGTTTAGTAGGACGTGGGGGTAAACATGCTAAGACTTCTGGCCGAGGAGGCAAGGGTCAGACAGCTCGAGCTGGTAACAAACGTCGTCCAGAACTTCGTGATATCATCAAGAAATTACCTAAGAATCGTGGATATCAATTTAATTCTTTTACTGTAAAACCAACAGGAGTGTCTCTTGATGCTATAATTAAAGCATATCCAAATGGTGGTGAAATTAATCCTATTTTATTACTGGAATCAAAGATTATTAAAAAAGTAAAAGGATGGATTCCAAAGATAAAAATCTTAAATGGGAAATTAGATTTAGCTATAAAAATAAAAGTTTCTAAATGTTTTATTTCAGATTCTGTTAAGGAGAAAATAATAAAAGCAGGAGGTGAAATTATTACTGACAAAAAAGAAGATGAAAAAGAGAAAGAAGTTAAAGAAAAAGTTGTTAAAACAAAAATAAAGAAAGAAAAAAAAGAAGAAGTAAAAGTTAAGACTAAAAAATAAAATATGGAAAATTTTTGGAACAAAATAAAATTAATCTGGACCGATACCGTTTTACGAAAAAGAGTTTTGTTCATCCTCTTTTCTTTAATTGTTTTTAGACTACTTTCTTCTATTCCTATTCCTGGTATCGATACATTGGAACTTAATCGTTTCTTAACCAATAATCAATTCTTTGGTATTTTAAACATATTTTCTGGAGGTGGTCTTTCTAATCTTTCTATCATAATGCTCGGAGTTGGTCCATATATTACAAGTTCTATTATAATGCAGCTTTTGACTATCATGGTTCCTGCATTAAAGAGAATTTATCATGAAGAAGGGGAAGCTGGAAGAAAGAGATTTACTCAATATTCAAGATTGCTCACTATTCCTCTTGCTGCTATTCAAGGATATAGCCTTTTGGCTATTCTTGAAAGTCAAAAGATTTTAATAAATTTGACTGCTTTTGATCGTATAAATAATATAATTATTGTTATTGCGGGTTCTATGTTGTTGATGTGGGTTGGAGAGCTTATGTCTGAATTTGGTATAGGTAACGGTGTATCTTTAATAATCTTTGCTGGTATAATTTCACAACTTCCAACAGAGATAAGCCAACTTATTTTTACATTTGATGTTTCTCAGATTCCTCTATTTTTGATGTTTGTAGTGGCTGGTGCTTTAGTTATCGCTGGAGTCGTCGTCGTCACAGAAGCAGAACGTCCTATTCCTGTCACTTATGCGAAACGTGTGAGGGGAATGAAGATGTATGGTGGAGGTTCTACATATTTACCACTTCGTGTAAATCAAGCTGGTGTCATTCCAATAATCTTTGCACTTTCTCTGTTAATGTTTCCTCAAATGATCGGTACTTTTTTGGCAAGTTCATCTAATTCAATTTTATTGTCTATTTCTAAAGTACTTATGGCATTTTCACAGACAAGTGTGATCTATGCTGTACTTTATTTTATTTTAGTATTTCTTTTTACTTACTTTTATACAGCAGTCACTTTTGACCCTGAAGCACTTGCTACTAATTTACAGAAAAATGGGGCATTCATTCCTGGTATTCGCCCAGGAGTATCTACATCTTTATATATATCAAAAGTTTTAAGTCGTATCACATTACTCGGTGCTACATTCTTAGGTTTTATTGCAGTTTTACCTCTTATCATAAGGTCTCTGACAGGCATCACAGCGATAGCATTAGGTGGTACAGCACTTCTCATTGTTGTTTCTGTAGTTCTCGACTTAATCAAAAAAGTAGACGCTCAGATCTCAATGAGGGAGTATTAAAAAATACAGGCGCTAGGCTTTAGCTTAAAAAACTCCCTTGTCGGGAGTTTTTTTATTCAGTAATCCACTTTTTATATTCTGAGATAATAATACTAACAACCTGTTCAAGGTTGTTTTTGTTTGTATCGATAACTAAATCGTAGTTACTTTTTTCTGTATTTTTGATTTTATATAAATCCCAATATCTTTTTTGTTCACTTTCAAAACGTTCTTTCATTTTTATAAATATTTCTTCAGTAGAAGACATATTTTCACTTTTTTGTCTTAAAATATCATTTTTTATACTTTCTAAAATTCTATTTTTTGCTATCTCTGGTGGTAAGTTTAAATATACTTTAAAAGATTTTGGTATCCAATGATATGCTGTACGTGAATCAACAACAATTTGATTTTTATTATTTAAATCTCTTAATTTTTGGTCGGTCATTTCATCTATTTTTTTGTCAGTTTCTGCTCTGATGTTTACTTCATTTATAGATAATCCTAATTCTAGTCCAACCTGTCGGAAAAAGTCTCCAGAAGAAAAATGTTTAAATCCTAGGGCTTTAGCGACTTTTTTAGCTGTACTTGATTTTCCACTTCCTAATCCTCCATTGATGGTTATAATTTCTTTTTTCATTACTATTCATAATAGCACGTTAGGGGTTGTTTTTTAAGCTTAAATCTTGTATTCTTAAATTATATGCAATCCCGTTAGAAATTATTTAGTTAATTAAAAATACGGGAGGTGCTATATTTTATAATTTGTAGGGTCGTTTATCAGTAAATTAACTACGGAAATCTAAAGATTTCCTATTTCTAACGGGATGCAAATACAAACTTTCGTATTTTTTGGCCAAGTAGGCTCTGGTAAGGGTACACAGGCGGAATTGTTATCTAATGTCTTAAAGAATCAAGATGGACGTGAATGTGTACAAACATCTACTGGTAATGAATATAGAAAGCTTATGGAAAATGGAAGTTATATTGGAACTTTGATAAAAGATTCTGTGACAAGAGGAGAGCTTCAACCAGATTTTTTAACTAATACAATTTTCACTAATATTTTAATTACTTCATTAACATCTGAGAAACATTTGATAGCAGACGGATATCCACGTAACTTAGCTCAATCAGAGGTATTTGAATCTATGATGGAGTTTTTTGGAAGAAAAGATATAAAAATAATTTATATAGAAGTTGGTAAAGAAGAAGCTGTAAAAAGAATGATGTTGCGTGCTAGGCATGATGATACAAAAGAGGGAATAGCAAGAAGATTTGATGAATATGTAAACAATGTAATACCTTCAATGAATTATTTTAAAGATAAAGCTGAATATACTTTGTATACTATAGATGGTGAACAAAGCAAAGAAGATGTTCATAAAGATATTATTAAGGCTTTGAATTTTTAATATTTATGAATAAAGAAGAAATCATAATCATTTCATTGGGTGGTTCATTAATTATTCCTGACGATATTGATGTTTCTTTTTTAAAAGAATTCAAAGAATTAATTGTTTCTCAAATAAAGATAGGTAAGAAATTTGTGATTGCAACAGGTGGTGGAAAGATTTGTAGAAAATATCAGGAAGTTGCAAAAACTATATCTAATCCTTCAAGTGATGATTTGGACTGGATAGGTATCGCTTCCTTAAGATTAAATGCTCAACTTTTAAGAGTTATTTTTAGAGAATATACGTATCCTAAGATAATAAAAAATCCATTAGAACTGATTGATTTTGATATGCCGATAGTGGTTGGTTCAGCAAATGAGCCAGGACATAGTACTGATTGGGACGCTGTAGTATTAGCAAAAAATGTTGGAGCTAAAAAAGTGATAAATCTTTCAAATACTGATTATGTTTATGATTTTGACCCAAAGATAAATAAAGATGCAAAAAAGATTGAAAAGATTTCTTGGACAGAATATAGGAAATTAATTCCCAAAGAATGGAATCCAGGGCTCAATTCACCATTTGATCCAATAGCATCAGAAATTGCTGAAAAAGAGGGAATGGAAGTTATAATTATGAATGGTAAACCGATCGATAATTTAGCAAAGTATTTGAATGGAGAAGAATTTAAGGGAACAATAATAAAATAAATAAAAATTAGTATACTATGTATAATAGGTTAAGGAATTTAAAAGTATGCAAAGCGAAACAAAAAATTGTCAGAATTGCAAAAAAAACTTTACTATAGAAAAAGAAGATTTTAATTTTTATGAGAAAATGAAAGTGCCTCCACCGACTTTTTGTCCGGAATGCCGTTCTCAAAGAAGGATGACTTCGCGCAATGAAAGAGTTTTATATAAGGCAGTTTGTGATTTGTGTAAAAAAAATATAATTTCAATGTATGACTCTAAAGAAAAGACAAAAATTTACTGTGATGACTGTTGGTGGGGAGATAAATGGGACCCTACTTTTTATGGGAATGATTATAATTTTTTTGAATCTTTTTTCGAACAATGGAGGAAATTACTAAAAGAAATCCCCTTAATTCAAGCTTGGAAGTTTAATAATGTTAACTCAGATTATGTTAACTATGCCACAGAAGACAGAAATTGTTTTTTATCTTATTCTGTAGTTTTTTGTGAAAATGTGGCTTATTCGTATTCTATTGATAAAAGTCAGGATACCCTAGATTCTATGTTTGTTAATAAATCTAATTGGTGTTATGAAATTATAGATTCACAAAATAATTACAATAGTGTATTTCTAAAAAACTGTAGCAATTGCATAGACTCTTCTTTTTTGTTTGATTGCATAAATTGTCAAAATTGTTTTCTCTCTTCTAATTTACGTAATAAAAAATATGTTTTTAAAAATACTCAATTTTTAAAGACAGAATATGAATCAAAAATGAAGGAAATAAAAACAGGAGATTATAAAAATATTCAGAAAATAATATTAGAGTTTAGTAACATACAAGAAAAAAAATCAATTCATAAGTACACTCAAGTGGTAAATGGAGTTAAATATTCGGGAAATAATATTGAAAACTCTAAAAACACAATAAATTGTTTTAATGTATATAATTCTGAAAACATCAAGTACTCTATACGTATAGGTAA
>PFOY01000027.1:6780-6992 GCA_002792755.1 Candidatus Nomurabacteria bacterium CG_4_10_14_0_2_um_filter_30_12 | reverse complement strand
TATAGGCGACATACGAAACTTCACCACAGATACGTTAAAATCAACTGAATTCGCAGAGAATACTCCTGCCAACAAGATTGAGCGCGCCGCAAGAGAAATGTCTGCCAAACAAGTTGATGCTATCCAAAGCCACATAGACCCAACCACTGGATACATAACAAATGGAATGAGAAAATGCCTCATACCAGGAACAAGCAATGTGGATCCTACCA
>PFOY01000027.1:0-6688 GCA_002792755.1 Candidatus Nomurabacteria bacterium CG_4_10_14_0_2_um_filter_30_12 | reverse complement strand
GAATAAGAAAATTGATCTCTCATTATGCTGACTAACTGTACCATTCCATCATATAGATTTTCAAAACTATTATAAAAATCATTTATAACATTTATAAATATTTCTTTTGTTTGTTTGATAAATGTAGACGTAGAAGATGGTCCTTTTTCCTTTTCTTTTACTGTAAGAACTGGAGAATTTTCTGTATCATTTTCATTTCTCCAAGTCGTACGTACACAAGAAGATGAATCATTACAATCAAATTTAATCCATCCACCATAAGGCCCAGATGCCCAAGCCCAACCATTCCATTCACCTGTTTTAGGATCTATTATTACTTTTTGTCCTGTTACAGAAAAATTAATGGCACCTGACGTCTCACTCCAAGCTATACCTTTCAATAATCCTGTTTTAACATCTGCAAAAGAAACTCCACTATAAGGAGTATTGAAAACAATCCAACCTAGCTCCCCTCCCCACACTTTTCCGCTGAGACCATTTATGGTATCTATTACAAGTGGATTATTTTCTGATATTTCAAAATTAATTATTTCTGGATTATCACATTCTACGTTTCTGCAAACTTTCGCTTTATTATTTTCACCGACATTTATCGTAGGTGATTCTGATGTATCTATATATCCGGTCTTTATATCACTAGGAAATTCAAAAAGTTTAACAGGTAAAGTTATGGCAAAACTTTCAGGAATACTAAATACAAAAAACATATTAAATATGAATGTGCTGAAGATTATTATTTTTAATATATTTTTATGACACATTTTTTTATATCATATACTCAGTGTTTCGGGATTTATTTATAATATCATATTTTATTCATAATTAATAAACACATTTTATCATTATATCATATCAAAATCAAATTTAATACTTAAATCCGCCAGCTCCTTTTTTCTCTTTTTCGTCACCATACTCAGTACGAAAACGTTTCCAAGATTTTTCAAGATGAAACATTTTCGTGCGACTTTCTGTATATCTTCCTATAAGATCTTCAATTAAATTTTGGTCAATTTTCGAACCATAAAGCCCTAATATATGCTCTAAATATACAACCATCTTATTTGATGTAGACATCGCTTTTTCTAAATAACCCACACCGAGTGCAAAATCAGCAAAACGCAAAGAATGTGATTCAGCTACAAAAAGTGGCACAGCTAATGAGCAATCCATAAGACGCTCTGTGTAAGCATATTTTAATTTTACAAGAGTAGGCACAATATTTTTTGATATCAAAACTGCACATTCTATTGGCTTTTGATAGACATCTAAATCACGAAAGGTTTTGACTGGCCTTTTGGGTGTAAATGTTTTTTTATATGTTCCCGCACCGAAATTACCTGATGGTTTGTATCCTCCCACATATTCATTTCTTGTTTTATCCCATTTTTTTTCTTCCATAATGTTTTTAGACAATAATAACTTTTCTGTTATTTCTTAAGAAAATTTTTCTTTGTAACTATTGAACGACCCAACCTTTTTTCTAATTTCTTTCGAGCACCACCAGCAATATTTCCTCCAGCACGAGCATCTGCTTTTAATTTAGAGACCCCTTTGGAATTTTCAGTACGGTGTATTTCGGTGGTAGCTCTCTCACCGAGCATATTAAAAATCAATTCAAAATCATCCATATGATCACGCAAATTTTGACGTTTCAATCCCTTTAATTTTTTGTATTCACTTGGAGTAACACCAAAGGTTGCTTTAGAAATTTCGGCTGTTAAAATCTCATAGTCTTTGTTTTCTTTCGCTCCGCGATTTTTCCATTCATCGGTTAATTCTTCACGAATAACAATTCCTCTCATTCTTTTTTCAATCCAATCATCACCATAACCTTTTAGCTTATAAAGCATTCTGGTTCGTTTGGTTGCTAGTTCTGGGTTTTCTATTTCTTGAATACGCTCATAACCAACTTTTGCCAACCATCGCTTAAATGGTTCAGCTTTAGGTGATGGGATTGATTGAACTATACGAAACGTATCTTCAGTATTTGCACAATCGGTTTCTCTCATTTTTCCGTCAGGAGCCAATAATTTCAACTGTCGACAAATTGTAGACAATTCAATTCCATCTTCAAGTTTTACTCTAGTTTTCATTGCATACCAATAATCTCTAGGCTTATTACTATCCGTCAAAACTTCAATAATATCAATAACAGAAAAATACCACTCATTATTATAAAGTATTTTGCGAACTTGTTTGTTTTTAAATAAAACTATTTTTGTTATGTTCTCCATTTTTTTATTTTAACACATATCACACAATAATTACTTTACTATTATTTTCTCGTGGTACTTCGACATTAGTACCATCTTTAAAATGAATAACACGTTTTCGTGGTTTTATTGCTTTAGTCTGTATTTTCTTTACAACATGAAGTGGGTAAAATTGAAAATAATCTTTTTCATCAAACCATGCACAAGTAAATTCAAAAAGTCGCAAACCTGTCAAACGTGAAAGCGCTAATGCATACCAAGTGAGTTGTTCTATCGGAGTTTCTTTAGCAGCATTTGGTTTATAATCCATAATATGTACTTGCCCATTTCTTATTTGAATAAGATCAATATGTCCCGTCAATAGACGTGGAAATGGAACAGGATTTTTTGATCCTTTTAAAATAATAGTCCCTAAAGGAGATGCTTTACTACTATCAATATCGGCAGCGGGACGATTACTAACCTTAAACTTCAATACATTCTCCATATATTCTACATCTTCTTTTCTAATATAGACAGGCACTTCTGTAGCTACTGTGCAAGAATCATTAGCAATAAAAAATCGCTGAAGTGCTTCGTGTCGTGCCTTGTTTTCAGAGACTGTCTGTAAAACAAATGCAGCTAGACGATTTGCATAATTTGTCTTTGACCTCACAATCATATCAGCAGTACTAAATTTACTTCGCACATCACTCATTCTCTCTCCATCTTGAAAATATTGGTGTGGCGTCTCAGAAGAAACTGCATTCAAATATTCTTTAAGACGCCCTAGATTACGATTTCTAAATTCTGTAAGCATTAGAGTCGTTTTAGGACGATGATAACGAAAACGATAAAGCTGACGGTGTGCCATTGAGACGACTTCAATAGTATCTTTCGGTTTACACATTTTAATTGCATATGGACGCAAACGTTGATAACGACAAAGCTCACTATATTCATTTATCCAACTTGAAAGAGTTGCTGGAGTAGGTGCAATAAAGTCTCTCGAGAACGGCTCAATGCTTCTGTCAACATCGGCACTGGGAAGATTAAATTTTTTTTCAATTATTCTACAAGTTTCCTCAAGTGAAAATCCTAAATTATAATAACTCATAGCCTCAATAACTACATTCAATGGAAAATGTTTTCCTTTCACATCCTGTGCAGTAAAAGTACGAGCACATTCTTCATTTTTACATAAATAAAGCTGTACTACTTGATATTGATTTTGACGAGTACCACGTTTGACAAAATTTTTAGATTTACAATAAGGACAACATTCAGCTATTTTACTTTCACCAATTGATTGTTTAGAATTTTTATCTGAAGTAGACCAATCAATCGTTGGTAAATCAGTATCAATATCTAAATTTTCTATATTTTCGCTTGACCCCGTTAGAAACTTACCTATTAAAGGTTTTTTATAGAAAGTTTTATTCTTTTTTGTTTCTAACGGAGTTGACATATTATTTTCCTTTTGCTATACTTATAGTACAAATTCCCATTAGGGACAATCCTCTCACGAAAGTGAGAGTGCAATATCTAAAAAACGGCCTTATGTAGGGCTGTTTTTAGTTTTATAAAAGATCCACTACCTACCTTATCTATTTTTCTTACTAATCTTTTTGAAGAAATAGTTTTGGCTTGAGATAAAAGAGCTGATGTTTCAAAATTAATCGTTTCTATTTTAATTTTAAAATAATATTTATTTTCCTTATCCACGGAAGAACATGGAATACCAAACAAAAGTTCTTTATTAAATTTTTTAATAATAACAAAAGGACGAATAAAATTAGAATCCTTTCCATTTTCTTCATGCCCAATATTCTCTCCTATATTAGCCCACCAAACATCTCGCTCCTCGAAACTCGGCGATTGTTTTTTATAGTGAAGCAGTTCTTTTATTTTTATCCACTCCAAAAATTTTTTCATATTTTTTTACTTTAACACGAATTCTCTCATATCAACCCGTTAGAAGTCGGGAGCGTTTTAATCGATTTTTCAAATAACGTTTTCCTTGACCGGACTTCAAATATTTTTCTCGTACAAATGCATCATCCTTATTTAAACATGCTTCATAATATACTAATTCAAACGGGCCACGACTTTTTGTAGAAAACACTTTATTGTTGTTATGTTTCTTAAAACGCTCTCGCAAGTCGTTGGTAGCTCCAGTGTACCAATGACCATCTTTTTTACTTTGTAATACGTAGGTATAAAACATAATTAAATTATACAACGACTTGACTTCTAACGGGTATCACGAGCTAAAGGGGTTAAAATAGCATTACTTTCCGTGTTTTTAGGTTCTTTATTTGCTATTCGTGATACAAATTGAAGGGAATTTTCAATTTTTAATTTTACAATTTTCATTCAATTTTCAATCATTAATTTTCAAACTAGACGTAATTTTTTGAAAAATCAATGTAAGTTCCTGAGCCTCTTTCCATAATTTTTCTATTATTTCTAATTGTTCTAATGAAAAACTTTTCAACATTCTAAGCCAATGTTTTGTTTCTTGTGCCTCTTTTTTACATATAAATATTTTATTTTTAAAATCTTTCTTTGAGCTTGCTCCATTAGCTTCCATGTAATTTGCTCCAATACTTGTACCAGATCTAATTAATTGATTGAGAATAGGATCAGAAAGTTTATCACTTTTTGTTGTACGACAAAGTTTAATTATTTACTCACCAAAAATTGCTGTCCGTTCTTCAAGATTGTATTTGTTTGAAAATTGATCATTTGTCATTTTTTGTATAAATTTTTAATTTTTAATTTTATAATTTTTATTGAATTTTTAATATTTAATCTTCATTGTTCATTGATGATTGAAAATTGAATTTTGATTGTAAATTGATAATTGTTAAATTGAAAATTATTTCTATGGTGCTGGAACTGGTGCTGGTGCTGGTGCTGGTTCTAAAACTGGAGCAGGCTCTGGTATTGGTTCAGATACTGGAACTGGTTCTATCGCTGGAATTGGTTCTGGTTCTGGTATTGGTTCAGATACTGGAACTGGTTCTATCGCTGGAATTGGTTCTGGTTCTGGAAGAGAAGTGATAGGAAGTACTGGAGGAGTGCCTGTGCCTACTATCACCGTCCTCGTCGTACTAGAAGTATTGCCTCCACTATCTGTCGCACTATATGTAATAGTATTGGTACTATCTATTGATGTATCTACATAACCACTGATAATGATAGCTACATCTAAATCTACATCATCGAGAGCCACAGCACCTTCTTCATTATATATATCTCCAACATTTAAGTTTATTGTTCCCGCACCATTTAATGTGATAGATGGTGCTACTGACAATCCATCACCATTTGGAGCTGGTGCTGGTGTTCCACCACCACCAGAATTTATTATAGGTTCTGGAGGAGTTATAACTACACATTCACCTGCTGTAGTTTTTGAAGCACCATTTGCGACAGATATACAATATGGATCACCACTAACTTCATCATACAATGTGATACCCGTCCTCTTTTCCCTACTACCTACTTTTAATGTATCTACCACAAGCCCTCTTATATATACTGTACTTTGTTCTACACCATATATAACATCACTAAAGAACATACTTGCATATTGTCCGAGTGATGTCGTAGGTGTTCCTATTTGTGTAGTTGATAAATCATTTATTTTTAAATCTAACTCTTTTATTGAAGCAATAAGTAAACCATTGACAGAGACTTGATCAATAGAATTTCCAACCATAAACATAGGACTGACTTCATCTGCAATATATCCAATACGAACTTTTGCTAAAGGAGAATCTGTACCATAACCAGCAACTTCTTTTTTATATCTAAATGTATGAAGTGGCGCATCAAGTATCATAGAAAGAGCATCACTATAATTAGTATAATCTTCTATATCTTGTTTTGTGTCTCTGGTGGAAGTTTGATCTCCGACGACTGTGCCAGCTGTATCATTTGCGTTACTTGGAGCAGAAGTATTGATTCTCAATTTACCTGCAGCATCTTGCCAGACATATCCAGCGGTTCCAGCTTTACCCAAGAAATTAATAGAACCTGCACCAGTATTTGTAGCATTTGTATTTCTTCCGATGGTAATAACAGGTCCTGCTACGCCATCACCGAGATCAGATGAACCAATTTCAAGTTTTGTGCCCGGATTCGTCGTCCCGATGCCGACGTTGCCGGTTGTGGTGCCGTTAAAAATTATATTACCGCTTCCTTTACCAGTAATATTAATGCCGGTATTAGTATCTGACGAACCATTGGCTGTAATAGCCGCGTTGGCTCCAGTTGCGCCAGAAGTAACGCGTAGCCAATTGGTATCAGTATATATACCACCAACGGTTAACTTATAATTAGTGGAGCTTAAACTGCCCTGCAAAATAAAGTCACCCTGGCCTTTGGTCTGCAAAATCATACCCAAATCTGATCCCGCGCCGTCAATACCAATAACAGGAAACGAACTATTTAATCCTCCAGTCATAGTAATGTATTCATTGGCACTA
>PFOY01000051.1:2790-7616 GCA_002792755.1 Candidatus Nomurabacteria bacterium CG_4_10_14_0_2_um_filter_30_12 | reverse complement strand
ATCACCCACAATACCAGCACCAGATTCTGAAGTACCTGCATCTATCAAAATGGCTCCTTTCTTTATCATATTACCTGTAATATAACTCCCCTTTCCTATGCCTGAAATTATAATATCAGCTTCCTTTATAATTTTTTCTTTATTTTCTGTCTTACTCGTTATAACATACGGATTTAAGTCTCTAAATTTAAGTAACGCAGTGACAGGTTTCCCTACAAGATCTCCCTGTCCCAAAACAACTATTTTGGAGGATTTAATATCAAAATTTAAAGAATCAAGTAAAGTCATACAGGCAAGAGCTGTCGGGAAACAAGGAGATATCTCTCCTTTATAAAATTTTTCACTTGCAACAGCCCCCAAACAATCGACATCAAGATGGGGATCAATAGCATCAAGTATCGTTCTACGATCTATAGTTTCTGGCAATGGAAGTTGAATAATAATTCCACACATATATGGAATTTTATTTAAAATTTCTATTTCTTTAATTAAATCTTCTGTTGTAATAGAAAAAGGGAAATTTGCATTATGAAAATGAATACCAACTGTTTCCGCATAATATGCTTTCATTTTTACATATTGTATTGAAACTTTATCGTTACCAACAAGCACATCACAAAAAATCGGCCGAAACGACAAAAAAGCAACTTCTTTTTTTATTTTAGTCAATATTTCATCTCTTATTTTTTTACCATCAATAATGTTCATAAGCTTTAGACTTTAGGATTTAGGCTTTAGTTTTTTAATCTAGCTAATGCATAACGCCTAGTGCCTGTATTATTTTATGCTCCTATAAATTCATGACCAACATCATCTCTGTGTGCTGACCTAGCGTATTTACGCATATTCATCAATATACCTAAAGCAGCAAATTCAGTGACTAAATGTGAACCACCATAACTCATAAATGGTAATGGAATACCTGTGATAGGCATAAGCCCAATATTCATACCAACATTAATGAGTATATGACTCATGAAAAAAATAGCAATTCCCATACCAAAAAGCATTTCAAAATTCGTTACACCTAAAGATGCAGTATGAAGAATCCTCCAAATAACAAGACCAAAAAGTAAAAGTATAAGCATTGATCCAATAAAACCCCATTCTTCCGAATAAGCAGCAAAAATAAAATCAGATTGTGGTTCTGGTAAGAATTTCAATCGTGATTGTGTACCAAAACCTAAACCTTTACCTAAAACTTGACCAGAGCCAACAGCGATAGTAGATTGAGATGCATTATAACCAGAACCATGTATATCGGTAAGTGGATTTATAAAACTAACGATACGAGCTTTCTGATATGGAGCAAAAGCAAAAATCCACAAAGAAACAAAAATCACAATACAAGAGAAAAAAACGAAAAATAAATGTACTTTAGAAATTCCAGAAACGAGCACCATACCAAACCAGATTAAAAATATAATCATAGCAGAACCAAAATCTGGCTGTAATAAAACTAAAACAAAAGGTACAAATGCATAAAATCCAGAAATAAAAATATGTTTTATATCTCGAATTTCTACATGCCTACGAGAAAAATATTTTGATAAAATAAGTATAAGCACTAGCTTTATAATATCTGCTGGCTGAAAAGAAAAGAAACCAAGAGAAAACCAGCTTTGTGCACCTTTTACTATATTTCCTATAACCAATAAAATAACCAATAAAAAACTAGATAATAAAAACAATGTCACCAATACATCTGTGCGACGTAAGAATCTAAAATCAATAAAAGAAAAAACAAAAAAAACTAAAAATGCTAATAAAATCCAAACAATTTGTTTTTCAAAAAAATTAATTTCATTTCCCTGTGGTGTAAATGATTTCATAGTAAAAAGACCACCTAATACTATCGGGACAATAAAAAAAACCAGAAGCCAATCTATTCTTTTAATAAATTTTTCTATCCCGTTAGAAATTTTCATAAATAAATTTACGCATATTAAACAACCAAGAAACATGTATTATATTATTTCTAACGGGATCTAACATCTTTATTTTAACTTAACTAAAAAGATATTATACATAGGAATTATTTCTTTAGAAACTATATTTCCTTTTATCGACTCTGGCCAAGTAAAACTAATATCTTTTGTCTCTTCTGCTCCTAATATGTCTAAATAAGTACGACTAGAAGAAACTACATTACCTTTTTCATCATACAAAAGTGCAACTACACCCACCTCAGGAATATTAAAAAGAGAATCGTTTCTTACAGTAGCATATAGACGTGGGCTTGTGTCTTGGTTTTCTAATTTTATATTTGAAACTGATACTTTTAATTGATCTATTTTATCTTGAGAGACATTATTCCATAGAGGAGTCTCTGTAAATTCAAAAGAAGTATACACAGGAATAGAATTTCCGACCCCAATACCTGCTTCAAAAATAGCAAACTTACCAGATGGAGGAACGAAAGTTTCTCCTTCTCTCTTGCCTATATAAATATTGTCTTTATCTGAAAAACGAAATTTATATTTTATTTTATAAATAGCTGTATTTTTATTATGATTCTCAAAAAGAGCTACTGCATTATAACGTCCAGGAACTACTTGAAAGACACGAGACCATAAAATAGAAACTTCATCTACTTCAAAAGTACAAGCTTTAATACATGAACCACCACAATCTACTCCAGCCTCATTTCCATTTTGCTTATTATCAACACAAGACGGTATATCATTCACATATGGAAAAATTATCAAAAATCCAAATACTAAAAAAAATACAATCAAAACACCTACATAAAAAAGTTGTCTTTTTAAAGCCCATGTCATAGAGATATTATAGCACAAACCCCTCCTAACCTCCCCTTATCAGGGGAGGAAACGTAATAGATATCCCCCTGACAAGGGGTATTTAAGGGGTTATATTTTTTTATTCTTATGCATTCAAAGATATCCAGAAAGTAGAGCCCTTACCTATTTCAGAATCTACCCATACTTTACCTTTATGTGTTTCAATAATTAATTTCACAGAATATAAACCATAACCAGTACTATCTACATTTACTTTTACAGAATCTTTACCACGCCCACCTTCTGTAAATAAATTCTTTTTATCTTCATCAGTTATTCCAATACCCGTATCTTTTACATAAAACAAGACTTGTCCATTTTCTTTTTTCAACCCAACTATTATCTTTCCTTCTTTTGTATATTTTATAGAATTTTCTATCAAATTACTCAAGGCTTCTTTCAACCAAAAAGCATCACCAAATAAATTATATGTATTTTCCCCGCCTACGCTGGCAGGTTTTATATCTTTCTCTAACTTTAGTCCTTTTGCCTCAATAGAAATTTCTTTTTCAGATATAACTTTTTCAACTAATTCTTTAAAATCAAAATTCTTAATATCATATTTGACTGTACCTTTTTGTAAATTTGCTGCATTTAATACCAAATCAACAGTGTCTATACCCCCATTGTCTGAATCAAGACCTTGCTGTGCTCTCTTTTTTATTTCATCATTTATATCACCAAAGGTTCCATCTAACATTCCAGCAAAAATATATTTTGAACGAGTGAAAGACCCTTTAACTTTATGAGTAACGAGATGAACAAGACTTTCTCTTTGTACAAGTAAATTATTTAAATCAATATTAAGCTTTGCCAATTCTTCTTTTTGCTCTACTTCTTTTTTAACTGATTTAATCAAAAAATAACCGAAAATTATCGAAGCAATAAATGTAATACCATTTAAAAGCATATTTAAAGGAACTTTAATAAAGAAAAATTGAGAACCTATCAAAATTATTAATCCCCAAACCAATGCCTGAGTAGCAATAAGCTTTACATTAAAAGTACTAAAACGAACAATTAAAATAATAATATAAATCATGAATATCACCATACCAAGCAACCCATACATTTCAATTTCTGAATCAGGTAAAACACCTATTCTTGTAAAATAACTTGCCAAAAATTCTATACCAAAAAAAGAAAAAAGGAACAATTCAATTCCTGTCCCCATAAGAACTATTTGTCTTCGAAAAATAGGATCTGAAACACGATACCAGCGAATAAGTAAAACAAAAATCCAAACCATCGCTACCAAACCAAGCATTGAATAATAAATCTTAAATGGAAGCCATTCAAATTTAAATGCATCACAAACAGTTATATCAAATCCTTTAAGGTTTAAAGACGTAGGTAATAAAAATAATGTAGGACTAAGTAATGCAAAAAAAAGAATTCTAAGTCTAACTGAAACATCTTTTTTACTTAAAAACACATACATGAAATAAATAGAAAATATCGAGATAGAACCCAAAATAAAACCAGAGAAACTCCAAATAAACATCATAAAATTACTATGAATGTTAGTCCATAAAATTAGAGTCGATAATGTCCAAAGTGAAAAGAAAATAGAAATTGCTAATAAAAGTCTATTGAGTAAAAATTTCCTACCTTTCCAAAAAACAAAAAAACTTATAAAAAGCACAAGTACAGTGGCCGGAATGTGTGCATAGTATAACAATGCAGGAACATCTGATGAGAAAAAGAAATATGTAGGT
Source organism: Candidatus Nomurabacteria bacterium CG_4_10_14_0_2_um_filter_30_12 (assembly GCA_002792755.1). Taxonomy (GTDB): domain Bacteria; phylum Patescibacteriota; class Minisyncoccia; order Phycocordibacterales; family UBA9973; genus UBA9973. The sequence continues at coordinate 3,097 of PFOY01000051.1, read as the reverse complement.
TCAGTAAATAAATAACAAATCATATATTTGTGTTATCGTCTTGTAAATCATCTAAATTATTAGTAGTTATTTTACAAATAGAACCATCAATTGTTTCATCACAATAACTTACAGAACATTCTTTATCTTCTGGAAGACAAATATTGGCTGATTCACAATCCGTTATATCATTACCACACTCTGCATACAAATCAGGTGCATATTTCTGTACTTCAGAATAATAATATTCTTTTGTACATTCATCGTCTTCACACCCAATAAAACATTTCTCAATGGTTGGATCACATACCCCCTCATAACTAACCAT
>PFOY01000051.1:0-2723 GCA_002792755.1 Candidatus Nomurabacteria bacterium CG_4_10_14_0_2_um_filter_30_12 | reverse complement strand
ATAAAAGAAAAAATATGTTCACGAAAATGTATTTTCATAACGTTTTATAAAGTATAACAAAAATTAGACCATGTGTGAAGTTAGTGTACAGTTAGTCATATTTATTTTTTATGAAATAAAGAGTAAATATGTTCCAATTCCAGTTATACATATAGCAATAATTTTTTGTAGAATATGTTTTGTCTGTATTTTCTCCTTTGTTATTCTAGGAAAGAAAACCGTCAAAAATACACCTATGATTAACACAAAAATCGGTTGAAAAGATTCCGTAATGAGAACAAGTCCCAGAGGGGCTAACATATATGCATATGCAACTATTATATTTCCAAGCATAAATAAAGACTCATTTAAAACATTAAGTGATAAAATCGCTTTAGAATTATTTTTAATTGCTGCCAAAAATTTAACACGATGTGAACGCATAAATATAAAAATAAAAATACCTATCACAACAAGCATTAAATGCTCATAAAAAAGTGACTTCCAAACATCTTCCTCTAGTGCAACAGCCTTAAATATGACTGACCCAATTGCCCAAAAAGAAGCAGCAGCCACCATTGGTAAAATAACTTTTTTTCTAAGTTTAAATTTATTTTCTACATCTATTTCAAAAGAAATTATAGTAGTACCAAAAATAATAGTTATCATGGCTATAATCTGCGTATTTGTTAAAATTTCTCCTAAAAAGAAATAACTTAGTATGCCACCTATTACTGGTACAAGTTGATAAAATATCACAGTTACTGATGCTTCATCATTTTTTAAAGCAATTAAATAACACACAAGGACTAATGAATTAAGAATCCCAACTACAGAAAGAGCAAAAATATTAATAGCACTAATACTAAACACTGTTCTATCTGCCAAGAAAAGAAATGGCAATGCCAAAGCAGATAAAAGAGACGAAAAAAGTACTAAAGTACCTATACCATCAATTTTAAAATATTTTTCTAGAAGAAGTTTATCTATATGGTTCGTCAAAGCATAAAGAAACGGACCAATGAGAGCTATAAAAAACCAAATCATATATATATAATACCATTAAGATAGTTTACTAACAATAAATTTTTTTAAAAAGAAACTATGTTTATATTTTTCTTTTGAATATCTAAGCCCAGACATCCCTAAATCTTGTTCCCAATTAAAATATTTAATACCTTTTTTATTTAGTAATTTTGCTTCTTCCCAATTTAAAATATCACTGATTGCTCTATCATACTTTTTATTTGTCTTCGCAAAATGAGAAACAACAAAATCATTAGACAAAATCTCATAAACAGTAAAACCAGCTAAAACATCACCTAAATATAAAGAAAGAAATTTTATATTTGAATCTTTTATTTCGAGTAATCTTTCAAAAGCTTTATATTCATTAAGTTCAAAATGGTCATTTATATTTTTATTTTCTGCCCATTCTTTAAACATTTTTTTTAATTCTTCTTTAGGAACATCTTCCGTAGAAAATTGTTTTATTACATAATTTGAATTTGATTTAATAAATCTTCTTATGCCTTTACCAGAAGTATTTTGAGACCAATTATTCATATTGGCTAAATTAGCTATAGAATACACATAGTCATAAGAATCTCTGTCAAAATCTAATTTAAAGATATCCTTTTGAAATACATTCATCATTTCTTCAGGAATTAATTTTAAAACATCTGAATGATATTTACTTTTAGAAAAAGAAATCAACTCTAGTGCTGTATCAGAAATCTTATTCTCCCCAATAAAAGAAAGAAAATGTTTTTCTGAAATATAATCATTAAAAAGGACAACTAAGTTATTATTTAATTGAGATATCACCATATTGTCATGTGAATCCCAAGACCACATACTAACAAAGTTAAAATCAGAATATGGTGGAAATTTAGAAGTAAATTTTTCCACATCTTCTTTGTCATTTAATTCAATTTTTTTGAAACTAGGAAATACAGGAATCATAAATTATAAAAAAATCCTTAACTTAATTATACAACTAAACTAGTAAATACCAAAATGAAATAAAAGAGGTAAGGAAGACCCTTCCATAGTTATCCACCACACCTTTTATTTTATATTTTATTTGAAATGAAAGGTGTGGGGGTTATCCACAGTTGCTATTGATTAATATGAAATTAGGGGTAATCTATAGAAAGAGTTTCTCTTGTACATTAGAGTGCTTACAGGAAAAACTCCTGAGTAACAATTTTTTCTCATTTTTAAAGGAGATTTATTGTGAATTATTTTCCAACTTTTTTTCTTCACTGCAGAAGCCCCGGCTAATTAAGCACATATCTTGGACCACATATTCGAGTGGTCAAAAAAACTAGCTGTTTTACAGCAATGATTACATGGTTAAACTCCGTCCATGTGTCACACGATAAGTCCCCGGCAAACCAACCCCGGGGCATTTTTTTGCCCAAAATAGAAAATTTCAATAAGTTTCAACAACAAAAACCCGATAAACTACTTTATCGGATTTTTAATTTTAAATTAAATAAAAAAATTCATTACTATGTCTTGGCGACAGCCTACTTTCCCCTAAAGAGTATCATCGGCTCAACAAGGCTTAACTTCTCTGTTCGGAATGGGAAGAGGTGTGGCCCTTGCGACAAATCACCAAGACATAATAATGAATTATTAATATGAATTTTTTTATTTTTCTTACCCCGCGGAGTTTTAACAGCGTGGGGTTGTGGTGTGCAAATTTCTTAACAGGAATCGAAACATTAGTACTTCTC
>PFOY01000053.1 GCA_002792755.1 Candidatus Nomurabacteria bacterium CG_4_10_14_0_2_um_filter_30_12 | reverse complement strand
AAGTATTACAAATAAAAAATATAGAGATGACTTCGGACCACTTGATGAGGGGTGTGGTTGTTTCACTTGTAAAAATCTTACCCCGTCCGAAACCGAAGGTTTTCGTTCGGGGTATACACGTGCCTATATAGCACATCTTTTTCATGGAAAAGAAATGTTAGCAGGTACTCTTGCATCTATACATAATTTATATTTTATAACTCACTTAGTAGACGATATTCGAGAGTCTATTATCAACGACACCTTCTATAAATACAAAGAAGAGTTTTTGCAAAATTATAAATCCCGTTAGAAGTAGAAAATATTTTTTCGTGACTTCTAGTCGGGATGAGTTTAAAAAAGAATTTTTGAATAATTATCAGAAAAATTAAAAGTACTTTGCATTTTTTCTACAAATTGTTATACTATCTCTTAATCAAATGGTCAAGAAAAAAATTAAAAAACAAGGGAAAAATTGGAAGAAATTTTGGAAACTCGGAGTGGATGAATTTAACACTCAGTTTTTAGGTGTAAGTAAAGATAATGAGCTCATAGCTACAGAAGGTCATCACATTTATAATCTTCACGACCTCGCACAAAAATATGAAACACCACTTCAAGTTATTTTCCCTTTTGTGTTAGAAGATAGACTTAAAGATCTGATGGGTTATTTTCAAGCTTATATAAAAATTTATGGATATAAAGGAAAATTTTTTTATCATTATCCAATGAAGGTAAACCAAAATAAAGAATTTGTCTTACCTTTGATTTCTGAAGGAGCAAATTTAGAAGTAACATCGGCAAATGAACTTTGGCTTGTTAAGAAACTTTGGGAGGGAGAGAAATTTAATTCCAAGATTCGTGTACTTTGTAATGGTCCTAAAACTGATCAATATTTAGATTTAATTGAGGAGTTAAGAGCAAAAGGTATGACTATAATACCTATAATAGAAGGACCAGAAGAGATTGAAAGAATCTCAAAATATAAAGGTGATGTGGGAGTGCGAGTGGATTTAAACATTAAAGTGGATACTCATTGGGATAAGAAATTTGACCGTTTTGGGCTTTCTGAAAAAGATATCCTTGATTTACCTAAAATGAAGAATTTAAAGATTTTACATTATCATTTGGGCTCACAAATAAAAACTCAAAAAAGTATATTAGAAGGAGTAAAACATGCATTTAGTGTCTATACTGAATTACAAAAGACACATTCATCTATTGATACTCTTGATATTGGTGGCGGTTTTGGTATTGCTCATGAAAAAAAGAAGAAATTTTATACTGCAAAAGTTGTTTCAAGTAAAATAATAAAATTATTAAAAAATTTATCAGATAAAGCTGGTATAAAACATCCAAATCTAGCTATAGAGTGGGGTTGGTATATTGTTGATCCAGCTCAAATAACTATTTATAAAGTAATTTCTAAAAAATATATTGATAAAGCTAATGCGAAAGCCTGGTATATTATTGACGGAAGTTTTATGAATGACTTAAAGGACACTTGGGCGGTGCATCAAAAGTGGCATGTTATACCAGTGAACAATATGGCTAGTTCTCTTAAGAGAGTTTGGCTTGCTGGAAGTTCCTGTGATTCTGATGATAAATATACGGCAGGTGGAGATTATATTCTTTTACCGAAATTAAATGGCGAAGATCAATATATTGCAATTTTAGATACTGGAGCTTATCAAGATGCTTTGTCATCGCATCATTGTTTACTTTCTCTCCCTGCAAAAATTATTGCGCATGATGGTGCGATAAAAATTATTCGTAAACATGAGACAGCTGAAAATGTTGGTAAACTTTTTGGTTGGAATGGAGATCCTAAGTAAAGTCAATTACGAATTAACAATTACGAATTACGAATTAAAATGCAAAAAGAGGGGAAGTCAATTACGAATTAACAATTACGAATTACGAATTTATAAAAAATGTTTAGTAATAATAATTTTTCTGTTTTTATAGTTGTTGTTTTTTTAATAATAGGATTTTTTTTGATTACAAATATTAATATTTGGACATCAAATGTTAAAATAAAAGATTTTAATATAAATGATGTAAATTATATAAAAATTGCTGGAAAAATTATTAAAACAGAACTTGCTTTAACTCCAGAAACACAAGAAAAAGGTCTTTCAGGAAGAAAAGAATTAAAAGAAGACGAAAGTATGCTTTTTGTTTTTAATCATATGGGTAAATATTCCTTTTGGATGAAGGATATGAATTTCCCTATAGATATTATCTGGCTTGCTCCATTTAGAAATGGAGATGAAAGAGATTTACGAATAATTTATATAAAAAAAGATGCAGAACCAAAATCATACCCAGAGGCTTTTACACCTAAAGAAGAAGCTATGTACGTTTTAGAGGTATTTTCTTCATTTTCCGAGAAAAATAATTTAAAAGAAGGAAATAAGGTTGAATTTTTATCTTTATAGAGCTTACCATTTCAGCTTTTAAGAGGAGAGCTATTTACAGTTATTTTAAATTGTTTTCTTTATTATTTTTCCTTGTTTTTCCACTAGTTTTTTCTAGCATAAATTATTTTTTGGAAGTATAATCACTTCATGGAAAAAGATTTTATTTTAGAGAAAAAGGAATTAAATAAAGTTAAAACTATTAGAAATCGTGAAGGAGAAATAATTCCTTTTAACATAAATAAGATTGCTGATGCTGTATATAAAGCATTTATAATAACTAATGAAGGAGAAAAAAGGGAAGCTAAAGACGTTGCTACTAAAGTTTTTCGTAAATTAACTAATATAAAAACAAAAAGTAAGGAGAAAAAGTTTATTCCTACCGTTGAAATAATACAAGATCTTGTAGAGGCAGAACTTATGGATTTAGGGTATCATTCTACTGCAAAATCCTATATTTTATATAGGTCAAAGAGAGCAGAGTTAAGACGAGAAGTTGGTACAGTTCCACCTGAAAATAAAAAAGTTTTTGATGAATCAAGTTCTTATTTTGTGTCATCTTACGAAGAATTTATTTTTTATAGAACATATTCAAAATGGCAAGATGGTTTGGGTAGGCGTGAGACATGGATAGAAACTATTGATCGTTTTATGGCTTACATGAAAGAAAATCTTGGAAATAAAATGTCTGCCAAAGATTATATTGACGTAAGAGAAGGAATTTTAAAACAAGAAATTTGTCCATCAATGAGATTGCTTTGGTCTTCTGGAGAAGCATGTGAGAAAACAAATGTATGGGCTTATAATTGTTCTTATGTGGCTCCATCTGCTTGGCAAGATTTAGGAGAAATAATGTATATATTGATGTGTGGAGCAGGCTTAGGTTTTTCTATTGAATCAGAAACTGTACAAAAGTTTCCACAAATTAGAAGACAGACAGGCAAGAAGCTCGCTACACATTTTGTAGAAGATAGTAAAGAAGGTTGGGCGGATGCTTATGTGCTCGGTTGCAAGACTTGGGCTGATGGATATGATATTCTATTTGATTATAGTAAAATTCGTCCATCTGGATCACGTTTAAAAATCGCTGGTGGTCGTGCTTCAGGGCCTCAACCTCTCATTGATTTAATTAATTTTACAAAAAAGAAAATATTAGCAAGACAAGCAAAACGTCTTACTAATTTAGACTTACACGATATAATTTGTCAGATTGGTCTTATTGTAGTAGCTGGAGGTGTACGTCGTAGTGCATTGATTTCTCTTTCTGATATTGATGATGAATCTATGCGAAAGTCAAAACAGGGACAATTTTGGATTGATAACGGTCAACGTTCTATGGCTAACAATTCAGCTGTATATAACCAAAAGCCTTCAGCTTCAGAGTTTTTAAATGAATGGATAGAGTTAATAAAATCAGGTACTGGAGAAAGGGGAATATTCAATAGAGGTGGTCTTATGACACAGCTTCCAAAACGTCGAATAGACAATTGGAAAGAGGCTGGAATAATAGATGATCAAAATGTAATTGTCGGTTTACCAGGTTCAAATCCTTGCGGAGAGATTACTCTTCGTTCTAAGCAATTTTGTAATCTTACTTCAATTGTAGTTCGTCCTCGCGATACAGTAGAAGATTTAAAAAGAAAAGTTAGACTTTCTACAATATTAGGTACTTATCAAGCAACTTTAACTAATTTCGGTTATTTATCAAAAGAATGGAAAAATAATTGCGATGAAGAAGCTTTGCTTGGTGTTTCTATAACAGGATATTATGATAGTAAGACAATTAGAAGTGATGATGTTTTATTTAAACTTCGTGAAGAAGCTATTAAAACAAACAGAGAATATGCTAAAAAGTTTGGGATCAATTATTCTACTTGTATAACCACAATCAAACCTCATGGTAATTCTGGACAGCTTCTTTATGTTGGATCTGGTATGCATCCATGGTATGCGAAATATTATATTAGACGAGTTCGTATTTCTACCAATGATCCACTTTATCAATTGATAAAAGATCAAGGTGTGCCATTTAAAGCAGAAGTAGGATATTCTACTGCAAATTCTACTGTGGCTGTCGTTGAATTTCCAATAAAAGCTCCAGATGGAGCAATCACTAGAGATCAGGTTTCTGCGATTGATTTACTTAATGAATGGAAAAGATTAAAAATTAATTATATTGAACACAATCCATCTGTAACTATTTATGTTGGTGATGATGAATGGATAAAGGTTGCAAACTTTATTTATGAAAATTGGGATATTGTTGGTGGGCTTTCTTTTTTGCCTCGCTCTGAACATGTTTATCAACTTGCACCATATGAAGAAATTTCAAAAGAAGAATATGATAAAAGAATTAAAGAAATAAAACATATTGATTTTTCTAAACTTATTTATTATGAACAAGAAGATAATACTGTCGGTGCAAAAGAATTCGCTTGTGTATCAGGAGTTTGTTCTATAGATGATGTGCTAGCAGAGGAAGCTCAAAAAGAAAAAATAGAAGGAATTAAAGATAATTAAATTACTTTAATAGAAAAATCCTCTCTTGCGAGAGGATTTTTCATATATTCAGTCTTGTGTCTATAAGCCGAATTCTGTTTCCCGACGCAATGTCGGGACGATAGTTATTTGTCTAGGCATATCATTACTGATAGGCTCGAGCGATTCTCCCGCCAGCAACTGCGTAGCTGTGGGCGGGCACGATCTTGCACACACGTAAGTATTTTGCCGTTTCACCCGAACTAAATCGGTTCGTCACTGTTCGCAACTCGAGGATTACTCCTGACGGGAATTATCCGCTACGCGCGCTCTAGCCTAAGCTAGAGCTATGTGTTCGGACTTTCCTAACTCCGACGCATAGGTCGGAGCTCAACTATCTGATACAAGACTAATCTAGATTATAAAACAAAGAAACAAAAAAGTAAACCATCCCCCACACCTATCTTTATGATATTGAGTACAATATGCCAAGGGCATTTAATAAAAATAGGTGTGGGGGCTTGCTTTTTTATTTCAAGTATGATATACTTGTCTTGTGAGTGTGAGGTTAGATTCACACATTTATCGTAAACAACATAAGTGCCGCAAAAACCCACCTTACGGTGGGTTTTTGTTTTTGCTTTGCATTATTGCTATAATGGTTATAGTAAAGATATGAATCCCGTTAGAGATTGTATGGTTTGTAATAAAAAATAATATTGTAACAATAACTTTATGTTAAAAATTTTACTAAAAATTAATATAACTACGGAAATCTAAAGATTTCCTATTTCTAACTGGATGAAACTAAAATATTATATTGGAATAGTTGTTTTATTGATTGGTACTTTATTTGGTGTAATTTATTTTTATCAATTAGACCCTTCTCTTCTTGCGAAGCTTTCTTTTTATTTAGATTTAGCGAATCCGAATGTAAGCATTGTGAGAGTAGAGGAAGGATTACGTAAAGAAGAGATAGCAGAGGTTATGGTGAAGAAACTCGGTTGGGATGAAAAAGAAAAAAAAGATTTTGTAAATATACATCTTGCTTTAAACACTAAAAATTTGGAAGGGCAGTATTTTCCTAAAACTTATTTGATAAATAGAAATGAAAGCCCACAAGAGGTGAGTGCTACTATGTTTGATGAATTTTCAAAACAGACAGATCAAATCAAAAAAACAAAATCAAAAGAAATAATAAATGAAGATACTGCATTAAAAATAGCATCTATCATTCAGCGTGAAGCAGAAGGAAAAAGTGATATGAATTTAATATCTGGAATTATTTGGAATCGTATTTTTAAAGGAATGAAATTACAAATAGATGCAACATTGCAATATGCGAAAGGTAGTGAAGAGGCAGGTTGGTGGAGAGAAGTTACATCAGAAGATAAAAAAATAAAATCTTCTTATAACACTTATTTACATATAGGTCTTCCACCTAGTGCTATTGCAAACCCTGGACTCAATGCCATCACTGCTGCATATAATCCACAGAAAACAAAATGTATGTTTTATCTTCACGATAAGAATAGAAATATTCACTGTGCAGTGACGTATGAAGAACATAAAAAAAATATTGAAAAATATTATTAATCTTTTAGATGTACAACATTTACTTTAAAGAATTTTGGTTTTTTGGATTTTAGTGTTCTTATTGGTTTTTCACCTGATTTCATCTTTTGGAGTATGTTCTCTAGATCTTCAATTTTGTAGACTCTATAGTTGCTTATTGGGTGTCTTAGGGCAGAGAGTTTACCATCCCTGTCCCAATTGCGAAGAGTGAGTCTTGATACTCCCAGCATCTCTGCTGCTTCTTTTATATTTATATATTGTTTGTCCATAACCATAGTATACATTACTAAACAATGCTACGCAAGCTATTATTGTTTAGTAATGTTTATACTTTTGTGTTTTTAAAAAGCTATATAAAACGACTTATTTTAAGATTCTTAATTTATCGTTAATTTTTGGTAGATATATAGAGAAATTTATTAATTTTTTACAATTTTTATCTTTTTGTATGTTTAATTTTTTTAAAAATCATAATTTAGTAAACTTCCTAAGCTATTTGAGATGAATTTTTGTTTTAAAGATAACTTTTCTAAATTTTAAATAAAAACTAAATTTGATTTTGAATATTAAAAAATCAGAGTTATTAACAGTTTTTGTTTATAAATGTAGTGTTTTTT
>PFOY01000015.1 GCA_002792755.1 Candidatus Nomurabacteria bacterium CG_4_10_14_0_2_um_filter_30_12 | reverse complement strand
AGTAGCAGGTAAACCACTCGATAAATTTATTAAGATAGAACATAAGATTAGAATGCTCTCATTAAATGATGTTTTTAGTGAAGAAGAATTATATGAATGGGAAAAAAGAAGTTTGAAACTTTTAAATTTAGCAAAGCCGGCCATTAGGAATAGAGAAAGGGCCGACCTTACCAAATTTAATTATTTTTGTGAAGTTAAATTTGATGGTTTAGCTGTGTCTTTAATATATGAAAAAGGGAAGTTTGTAAGAGGAGCGACAAGAGGAGATGGGTTTGTAGGTGAAGACATTACTCAAAATTTAAGAACTATAAAATCTATTCCACTTACCTTAATGTCAAAGACCGTCTTTGACATTCCAGATTATATTGAAATCCGGGGTGAAGTATTGATGAGTAAGAAAACTTTAATAAGATTAAATCTTGTAAATGATAAAAACGGAAAACCACTTTTTGCAAATTCTAGAAATGCTGCAGCTGGAAGTTTAAGGCAGTTAGATCCGCAATTAGCATCTGAAAGGGAATTGGATTTTTTTGCATATGATATAGCTGAAACTTCTAATGAAAAAAGTTTGTTAAATCATTCTGATAAACATAAATATTTAAAAAAGCTTGGATTCCAAATAGGTGAAGATGAAGCTATTTGTAAGAATTTAAAAGAAGTTATAAATTTTATTAATAAATTTGAAAAAATTCGTCCAGGTTTTTCTTATGGTACTGATGGCGTCGTGATATCTGTTGATGATCTTAAATTACAAGAAATTTTAGGTGTGGTTGGTAAAGCTCCACGTTATATGGCTGCTTTTAAATATCCAGCTGAAAAGGCGACTACTATTGTGAAAGATATAAAAATAAATGTAGGACGCACTGGTGTGCTTACTCCGCTTGCAATATTTGAGCCTACGCTTGTGGCTGGTTCTACTGTATCAAAAGCTACTCTTCATAATATGGATCAAATAGAACGTCTCGATCTACGTATAGGGGATACAGTGGTAATAGAAAAGGCGGGAGATGTCATTCCGAAGGTTGTTGAAGTTTTAACTCGCATGCGTATTGGAAAAGAAAAGAAGTTTAAAATGGTTGAAAAATGTCCAGTTTGTGAAGGTATTGTAGAGAAAAAATATATCGGAAATTTCCAAAGCTCCTACTCAAAAGGTCCTCGGATCTCCGGGGCCCCGAACCCCGGCCAGACCATTTCTCATAGGACTTTGGAAATTTCCGATAAATCTTCTGTTGCTTATTATTGTATTAATTCAAAATGTTCTGCAAAAAATGAAAGATATTTAGATCATTTTATTTCTGTTTTTGAAATATATGAATTAGGTCCTAAAATCTTGAGAAGATTTAAAGATGAGGGTTTGATAACAGATGCAGCTGATGTGTTTACCCTTAAAAAAGAGGATATTGCACCACTTGAGCGTTTTGGAGAAAAAAGTGCAGAAAATATTATTAAAGAGATAGAATTAAAGAAAAAAATTCCTTTTTCTAAATTCCTTTTTGCTCTTGGGATACTTCATGTAGGTGAAGAAACAGCTAGAGACCTAGCTATAAGTTTTGGTACATTAGATAAATTAATCAATTCTGATATAGAAAAAATAAATGAGATAGAAAATATTGGTGGAGCTGTTTCTAAGAGTGTCTTTAATTATTTTAGAGATAAAAGTAATTTAAATTTCATAGAAAAATTATTGAAGAACGGTGTAGTTATAGAAAAAGCAGAAAAAAATAAAAAAGGTAAGTTAAGTGGAATGATCTTTGTTTTGACAGGTACACTTTTTCAAATGTCTAGAGAATTAGCGAAGGAAAAGATTATTTATTTTGGTGGAAAAGTATCAAGTTTTGTTTCAAAAAATACTTCATATGTTGTAAGAGGAGAAGAAGAGAATCATTTGAGTTCAAAGTTGAAAAATGCTCAGAAATCAGGTATAAAAATAATAAGTGAGAAAGAATTTTTAAATATGCTACAATAGAATTTCATGAATTCCGTTAGAAATAACAGGATATAAGTTTATTAGGTTAATTTAAAGAAAGTAAGAATTTTATGGAAATTTCTAACGGGATGAAAAATAAATTTAAAATAGTTATTATATTTGCTGGATGTCTCTTATTTAGGTTAATTCCTTTAAGAGCGCCAAACGTAGAGCCTATAATGGCTTCTGTTATGCCTTTGGGACGTAAGTATGGAGCTTTTTTAGGCTTTTTCTTTGGTTTTTTTAGTATTTTTTTATATGACACTTTAACCCATTTTGGATCTTGGACATGGGTGGCTGCTATTACTTATGGAGCAATTGGAGCAGCTTCTTCAATTTATTTTAAGAAATTTAAAACATCAATTTTTAATTTTGCAGTATATGCATTTTTTGCAACAATTGTTTTTGATTTAGTGACTGGAGTTTTATTTGCTCCAATGTTTGGACAAACGGTATTCAATGCATTGGTTATGCAAATACCTTTTACAGCTTTACATTTAGCAGGGAATATAGGCTTTGCTGTTACTTTAAGTCCGTTGATAAATAAATGGATTACATCTCCACAGTTCTTTGCATTTAGAAAAAATCCTTCTTTTGTAGGAGTTAAAATTTAATATAATTAAATATTTGGAGGCGTCGCATAGCGGTCTAGTGCACCATCTTGGAAAGGTGGCATACCGAAAGGTATCGAGAGTTCAAATCTCTCCGCCTCCGCCAAAATTGAAAAAAGTAATCAAGAAAATAATTTTGTTAAATAAAAAAGAAGGGGAAACGCCATTAGAAGCATTGGAGAATTTTCGTTTTAAAAATAAAGAATATAAGGATGTGAAAATGACTTATGCTGGTAGGTTAGACCCAATGGCAAGTGGTATTCTTCTAATATTAGCTGGTGATGAAATAAAAAATAAAGAAAAATCTAAAAAGTTTTATTGGAGAAAGTGTACAAGAATATCCAATGTATTTTTCTAAGACAGTAAAAGGTAAACTGTTGTTTACTTATGCTAGAAATGGCGAAGATGTAAAAATTCCAGAAAGAAAAATTTTTATTAAAAAATTAAAATTAGAAAAAGTTAGAGAAATGGATAACAAAAAATTATTCAAAAACATAGAAAAAAGAATAAAACTTGGAAAATATTTGTGATATAATATAAATTATTATGGATTCCGTTAGGAATTTACAAAACGGGAGATTATTATTAAATAAATAAAATTTGTTATCTTTATATATTAGATATATGTATAGATGGTATGATTTCTAAACGAGATGAAACAAAACAATAAATTAAATTATGTTTTAGGGTTATTAAGATTATCAATGGGCTTTATCTTTTTTTGGGCCTTTATTGATAAATTGTTTGGTTTAGGTTTTGCTACAACGCCTGAGAAAGCATGGTTTACTGGTGGTTCTCCTACAGCGGGATTCTTGCAGTTTGGTGTTCATGGTCCATTTGCCGAATTTTTTCAAGGCTTATCTGGAATTCCACTCGTAGATTGGTTATTTATGCTTGGTTTGCTTTTTGTTGGTGTTTCATTGGTATTAGGAATTTTTATGAAATTAGGTGGTTATACTGGTATATTAATGTTAATTCTTATGTATACTGCAGCTGGTTTGTCTCCAGAGAATAATCCTTTTTTAGATGATCATATTATATATATTTTTGTTATATTATCCTTAATGTTAATAAATTCTGGTGAATATCTTGGGTTAGGAAAATGGTGGGGAAATACATTACTTGTTCAAAAGTATAAGTTTTTAAAATAGTCGTATATTATGAATCCGGTAGTAGAATTTCAAATTATTAATTTGTTCTTTCTCGGGTTTATATAATAAAGTAAATATATTATTAATTAATTTAAGGTTTCTAGTTATTTTTTATAAATTAATAAAGAACAATTTGAAATCTCACTAACCGGATGAAAGGATTTAATATAAATATAGAAAAAGAGACATTGGAAAATATAAATTTTCGTAGAGTTTTATACACTGGTAAACATAGTCAATTGGTTTTAATGAGTTTAAAACCAAACGAAGATATAGGGATGGAAGTTCATGCAGATAATGACCAATTTTTTCGTTTTGAAAGTGGCCATGGTAGATGTACCATTGATGGTAATACTTATGATATTATTGATGGCTCTGTGATTGTTGTTCCATCTGGTGCAGAACATAATATTATTAATACATCCAGTACAGAGGATTTAAAACTTTATACCATTTATTCTCCAGCTCATCATAAAGATGGAATAGTGCGAGTCACTAAAGTGGAAGCGGAAAAAGATAGCCCAGAGTTTGACGGAAAAACGACGGAGTAATATTAAGTATATAATAGATTGATTAATGTCTAAAGATATTTTTGAAGAAGAGTATAAAAAACTTAATATTGCCCAAAAAGATGCAGTAGAATCTTTAGATGGTCCTGTAATGGTAATTGCAGGGCCTGGTACTGGAAAAACACAGATTTTGGCACTTAGAATAGGAAATATATTAAAAAAGACTGATGTGGGTGCAGGTGCTATTTTGTGTCTTACTTTCACAAATTCTGCTGTTCATGCTATGAGAGATAGATTGTATAAATATATAGGTAGAGAAGCATCTCGTGTTCAGATTTTAACTTTTCATAAATTTTCATCTCAGATAATAGAAGAATTTTACAACGTTCTTTCTTTTGATATAGCTCCAAGAATATTAGAAGATTCAGAAAGTATTTCTATTTGTGATGCTATTTTAAGAGAAAATGAATGGAAGCATATTCGTCCAAGGAATGATATAGGTAGATATTTTAAAGAATTAAAATCTCTTATTTCTCTTTTAAAACGTGAAAGATTAAATCCTAGTGAATTTTTAGAAGAAATAGAAAATGAAATATTGAAAATTAAAAAGGATCCATTAAGTATTTCTACTCGTGGTGAAAGTAAGGGGAAAATTAAAAAAGAAATTATTAATCAAATTGAAAGTTTAGAACGCACAAAAGAGATTGTTTTATTTTATGAACTTTATGAACAAAAAAAGAAAGATGAAGGTTTCATGGATTATGATGATACTATAAAATATGCATTAGAAATAATAGAGAATAGCGAAGACGCAAGATTAGAGATTTGTGAAAAATATTTATATGTATTAATTGATGAACATCAAGATTCAAGTGGAGCACAAAATGATTTATTAAAGGCAATTTGGCAAAAGATAGATATGCCAAATATTTTTGCTGTTGGTGATGATCGTCAACTTATATATGCTTTTGGTGGAGCAAAGATGTCTCATTTCGAAGAATTTAAAAATATGTTTGGAAAAGCTAAAATTATATTTTTGACAGATAACTATAGATCAACACAAAATATTTTAAATATAGCAGATACATTACTTTCTAGTTCTTTTTCGAAAGAAAAGTTGTTGGCTACATTAAAAGAAAATCATATCTTGAGATTAGTTGAGACAGATTATCCTCGTGATGAAATATTAGCATGTGGACTTGAAATAAAAGAGAAAATAAAAAGTCATAAAATAGATATCAATAATTGTGCAGTGCTTGTTCCAAAAAATAGACAAGTAGTTTCTGCTATAAAGATTTTGAAGGATTTAGGTATAAAAGTCGCTTCAATGAATAATCTTTCTTTATTTGAAACAAAAGAATTTGAAACTATACTAAGAATTTTAAAAATTTGTGTAAATAGTAATAGTGCAGTTTTATTTTCAGAAAGTATTCTTGATCCTGTTATAGGTATTCCTGTACTTTCTGCACATCAGTATTTATATGAAAAACATGGTAAAGATATTAGTTTAAAAAATATTATTTTTGAACAAAATGATCTTTTTAATAAAAATGAAGATATAAAAGCTTGGGCTTTAAAATTGAAAGATTTGGTATCCATTTCTTCTTCTTTGGATGTATATGAGTTAATTCAAGTTATTGGAGATGAAATATTAATAAAAAATGCAAAAGAACATGATGAATTAATACGTAGAATTGAAATTGTGAGAAGTTTTCTTCATTTATCTATTTCTTTTTCTGAAAGAAAAAATAAAGGAAATATTAATTCTTTAACGGGATATGTCGCTTTTATAGAAAGGTTAAGAGAATATGGAGAAGATATTCCACTGGCTTCTTTTGAGAGTGATGATGGAGTTAAAGTGATGACACTTCATGGGTCTAAAGGTTTAGAGTTTGATTTTGTTTGGATAGCACATATGAATGAAAATGAAATAATGAAAGGTAAACGTAGGAATTTTAAATTACCAGAATCTATAGCTCAAAAAATAGAAGAGAAGAATGAATTGGGAGCTAAGAGAGAATTATATGTTGCCATTACTCGTGCAAAAAGATTTTGTACTTTATCTTTTTCTAGATTTTCTTATGGAGGACAAAATCAAGAATTAGCAAATATAATTTCTATTTTATTAATATCTGGTGGAAAGTTTTTTCAAAGTTTTTCTTTTAAAGATACAGAAGATAAAATATTGTTTTATGATCCGAAGATTTATGTTGTTTCAAATAAAGAAAATGAAGATATGAATGTATTAGAAAAACTTACGAAAACAGTGGAAAAGCAATATACAGATACCAATGTATCTGTGTCTCTTTTGAACAACTTTTTTGAATGTCCTTGGAAATGGTATTTTAGGAATTTATTAAGATTACCAGAGCCAAAAAGTGAAAGTTTGGAATTTGGTAATGCTATCCATTCTGCTATAGATAGAATTTTAAAATCGGAGATGATTCCTTCGATGGAGGAATTAAAAAAAATTGTTGGTGGTGATAAAGAAGTTTTTCAAATAATTTCAAAATGGGTAGAAGATAGATTACCAAAAATAAATAGTAAAAGAGAAAATGAAAAAAGTATTTCTATCCACACTGAAGAATTTCCACATTTAAATATTTATGGGAAAATAGATTTGATAGAAGAGTTAGATAAAGATAATTTAAGAGTTATTGATTTTAAAACTGGTAATCCACGTAAAAAGAATGATATAGAAAAGATAAATGAAGAAGGTAGAATGAGTAATTATATGCGTCAGCTTACAATGTATTCTTTTCTTTTAATTGAAAGTAGAAAACAAAAAATAAATGTGCAAGAATCTTGTTTAGAATTTTTAGAAGCTAAAGATGATAAAGAGTATTTTTATACTACTTTTATAGATAAAGAAAAGATAAAACTTTTAATTAAAGATATTAAAGA
>PFOY01000007.1 GCA_002792755.1 Candidatus Nomurabacteria bacterium CG_4_10_14_0_2_um_filter_30_12 | reverse complement strand
TCATCTTTTATTTCTTTTTCCAATTCAACACCTTTTTCTAATACTTCAGCAGGTGCACTAAAAATTTTCTCCAAAATACTCTTTCGCATAATCTACATTATGACATAAAAAAGATATGTGCCAAAGTTTTTTTAAGTTTGTAAGTATCCCCATGACTTAATAATCCTCGATATGAATTTATTGTCTCTTTCTTTGGATAGCCTACTAATTTTTTAATTATTTTTCTTTTAGTGGTCGTTCGTATTTGCCGATGATGTGGAAAGTGGACCCAACCTAAAAAATCTACACCCGAAGCATATGTTTTGATATACACTTTATTCTCGTGAAGTCTCAGCTTTAACTTTTCATTCAAAAACTTTTCCATTTTAGGAAGTAATTCCTCTAAATATATTTTGTTATCTGAAAAGATGGCAAAATCGTCGGCATAACGAATATAGTATTTCACTTTCAGTTCTTGTTTTAGAAACATATTAAATTCGTGCATATAAATATTCACAAACAATTGTGAAGTAAGATTACCTAAGGGAAGACCAACACCAATTTCAGTTGAATGAAAACTTGAGACTACTTGTTTAATTAACCAATGCCATTCTTCGTCTTCTATGTGTCTTCTAAGAATCGTATACAAAATATTATGATCAATGCTGGCAAAAAACTTTTTAATATCACCTTTTAAAACATAACAGGTTCTAATATTATTTTCTGATACTTTTCTCGCAAAAGATTGAAACCTATCTAACGCTCTATGCGTCCCTTTATTATTTCTACACGAGTAAGAATCATAAATGAAACGCTCGTCGAAATATGGGTATAAGTTTTTATAAATTAAATGATGTAGTAATCTATCTCATACTATTGCCTTATGAATATTTCTTGGTTTTGGATCAGAAATATTAAAAGCTGAATACTCACTATGTTTGTAGGTTCTTGCTTTAAGGAGGTTATATAAATCATTTAAGTTATCTGAGAGTTTAGCTTGAAATATCATTATATCTTTTTTCTTACGTTTACCACATAGAAAATGCTCCCAAGCTACAAGGAGATTTTCCATTGATATGATATTGTTATATTTATGAATAAACATAATTCTACCCACCCCCACCCACGCACAAGCTCCGCTTGTGCTTGTGCGTGCTAAAGAATCCTATAAAATATGGCATACACATCTAGCAAATATATCTCGAGTTGATCGATATACTATTGGTATAAAAATTGATGACCTTTTCTTATCCTTGCTCGAACTTATCTTTAGAGCTACTTTTGCTTGTGATAAATTTGAAAAATTATCATTAGTATCACAAGCTATTAGTAAAGCTGATTTACTGAAATTCTTTTTACAAATTGGTTGGGAACATAAAGTAGTGGATCATACTATTTACAGCAAAATTATTCTCCAACTAGACGAAGTGGGTCGTATGCTCGGTGGTTGGAGAAAAAGCCTACAAGAGAAAACTCCCACCAATAAATAGTGGGAGAAACTATATGAGTCGCAGAAGAGAAGAATGATATTGTTGTCATTCCAGTCATTCTCGAAGTTGCCAAGATTAAACTTGAAGTCACCATTCGAGTTGGCATTCACGTTCGGCACCCTGTGGTTGCCGTCAGTGTACATGCACAAGCAAAGTACAACACATCTTCTATTCCACCAAAAACAACACCAGTCATCTTTTGTATTTTATTTGGAGTTTTAAAACTCACAAATGTATTGCACCGACTTATTTTGTTTTTTCATAAAAGGAGGCACTCACCCATAAGGCGTACCCGATGAATTCCTCACCTTTCCTTTGACGAGAAATTGATGACATAAAGCCGTAACCGTATATCTATCTTTTTCCATCTTCATTATATAGTAAAAACGAAAAATGTGCCCTTACTAAAAGTAAGGGCACAAGAATAAGAACCTAAAGAACAAAACAAAAAATTTAAGCGACTAAGTACCTAAGTACTTAAGTACTTAAACCTACTTCTGTAGGCATGTCGCAGAAGAGAAGAATGATACTGTGGCCATCCCAGTCACTCTCGAAGTAGCCAAGATAAAACTCGAAGTCACCACTCGAGTCGGCATGCACGTTCGGCACCCTGCGGTGGCCGTCAGTGTCTTTCCAGAGACGTTCCTTTTCATCAAAAGAGCAGTACCAATATCTTTTCGGTAACTGATCACATTTCTGTTGATAAACCAGGTAAGCTCCTTGTATGCCGGGATAAACAGCATTCATCTTTGCCGAAAATTCCATGCGATCTTCAGAGGTAGTGGATCCTAAAGAAACCTGTTTGAATGCTCTAACCCATAGTTTATCGCCTGGTTTCAAAATACGGGTTGGATTTGAGAAATTGGCATCAATAATGTCTTCATTGAAATAATAAAACTCCTTACGGTTTAGTGAGTCCAATTGTTTGCCATGAACATAATTTTCTGGCACCGTAACAATGCCAAGGTCTACGAGCAACTCAAAACGTTTGTTAGAAATTGAATGCTTGATGAGACTAATTTTCAAGTCAGCTTGTACTAAATTGCCGACCTTTAGAATTTCAGTTGTTTGATCTTTTGTAAGACCAGAAGCATCTACGGCATCCTCCAATACACGGAGGAGAGTTTTCTTTTGACCCGATGTAATCTTTTCAGTTATCATCGTAAGATTCCTTATATTATGATTTAAAGAGCTAGAACTTATTGTTCATTAGCCAAACATATTATATCATATAATAATATCATTTGTCAACTTTTATTCTCTAAGTACAATAATAGAACCATCATTATTTAATTTGATAAGTTTGGATGCTTTATTTTTTAATTCTCCACCATTTATATATAAATCCACCAAATCTCCAAAATATTTTTTTGCTTCCTCGACTGTTTTCGCTGGAAAAAAACCTTCCTGGTTTGCAGAAGGAGCAATTAATGGACCAGTTTTTAAAAGTAATTCTCGAAGTGTTTTTAATTTAGGTATTCGAAATGCCAAAGTATTTGTTCCATGGTGTAAATATTCTAAAGAATCATTCTTGCAATTTAAAACAATACTAGTAGGTCTTGACCCATCGTTTTCACTTGTAGTAAACCAATATTTTTTTAACTCTTCTTTCTTTATTTCTGATAAGAATATTCCAAATTTTTCAAGTTCATTAATATTTCCAATCAATATTATACAAGACTTCTTTGGGTTTCTTTCACGTATCTTATAAACACGTAAAACTGCCTCTTTATTTAAAGTATTACAAACCATTCCATAAATAGTATCTGTCGGCATTACAACAACACCATTTTCTTTTAAGACTTTAATTAAATTTTTGTCATTCCAAATATTTTCATTCATCTCAATACTAAAATTTTAACTAATAATCTTTTCCCATTATGTCCCATAATCAAAAATTTAGTACGAGACAGGTACTTTTACTTAAACTTAAAATTCCTATGTCCGTTATCAGCACTCAAAATATAAACATATTTAGAATACTTTGGCATAGATTTTGAAATATTCTCTGGCCATTCAATAAAAATTATATTTTCTTCATTATTTATAATTTCTTCCCAGTTTAAATTTAGTAATTCTTTTTCATCTTCTATTCGATATGCATCAATATGAAAAAATTTTTTATAATTCGTAATTTGTAATTTGTAATTTTTAATTATTACATATGTAGGACTAAAAACTTTATTTTTTATACCCAAATGTTTTGCAATAAATTTTACAAAAGCAGTCTTCCCTGCACCTAAGTCTCCAGAAAGACCAACAACTAAAGCACCTTTATGTTTCTTTTTACTTTTTGAAATTTTATCGAGAAATATTTTAGCTATTTTCTCAGTTTCTTTTATGTTTTTCGAAATCATATTTTATTAGCTAATTAATCTATTGGGTGCCTATCGAGATTTGAACTCGAACTGAGGGTTCCACAAACCCTAGTGCTAACCGTTACACTATAGGCACCATACAATGCTATTTATATCAAAAAGGGCATACAAAAGCTACTTTTTATTTATTTTTTGAAAAAGATGCTTTCAAGTGATTAAATTTCGTAATTATATTATTTCTACTACTGAAAATATATTTTGTAATTTCTACAATAAAAATATTTATAACAAGCCATAAAATAACAAAAGGAACCCATACCAACGGCATAAGAGCAAGCTCAAATATATTTCTGATGAAGGGCACAGTCATCGTCAAAATTAAAATAATAGCTGCGATAGCAATACCCCAATTTAATTTTTTATTTGAAAAAATATTATAAGAAAAAATAGAACGATGTAAACTTTTAAAAGAAAAAGCAATAACTAAAATATAAGAAGAAAAACAAACAAAGAATATAGATCTAGCTATTGAAATATCAAGACCAATACGTATTAAAAAATAATATAAAAAGAAAAGAAGAATAGAGCTCAAGACACCCACACCAAGACTTAGAATTTTAACTCTTTTAGAAAAAATAAGATTTAAATCTTTTCCTAGGTATTTTTCTCTATCAATATCTTCATCAAAAGCAAAAGCTAGAGCAGGCAAACTTCCTGTAAACATATTCACCCAGATTATCTGAAGAGCAGTAATAGGCAAAGCAAGGCCAAACAATAAACTACCACCAATGACAAAAACTTCGTCAAGAGAGCTAGACATAAGATACACTATCGCTTTTCTAATATTTGATAAAATTTTTCGTCCCTCATCTATTGCTAAACTAATAGTTTCAAAATTGTCATCAAGAAGAACTAAATCAGCAGCACTTTTTGCAACATCACTTCCTGAACCTAAAGATATACCAATATCCACAGCTTTTAATGCTGGTGCATCATTCACACCATCCCCCGTCATTGCGACTATCTCACCAAGTTTTTGATAAAGTTTTCCTATACGAAGTTTATCTTCTGGGGTCACTCTAGCAAAAATTTTAATTTTAGAAACAACAGCAAGCAATTCCTCATCAGACAAATCCCGAATATCATTACCCGTAATAACTTCATTTTCCATTACTGCCCAATCTAAACTTTTTGCAATAAATAGAGCTGTGCCTTTTAAATCACCAGTAACAATAACTATTTTTATACCATGAGACTCAATATTTTTTATAGCAGCAGGAACCTCTGGTCTTATTGGATCATAAAAAACAAACATTCCTAAGAAATCAATACTTTCTATATCTTGCGGAGAAATATTATTTTTAACGTGTTTTTTAGAAATAGTGCCTATAGCAATAAGTCTTTTACCACTCTCGCTTGTAGTCTTTATCCAAGATTCAAGTTTTAAATATTCTTCTTTTGAAACATTTGATTTCTTAAGTAACACATCTGGTGCACCCATTATTATATATTTTTCATCTTTTAATGATACAGAAAATTTATTGGTTGAATTAAATGGTAAAACAATAAAAGAAGAAAATGAATTAATATCAGAAAATGATACATTATGAAGAATACAAGCTTTGGCAATATCTACTTCAAATGGTTTTCCTTTAAAAGACCACTCCTTCTCATTTTTTTCTCTATTTTCTATAGTTATATCTAAGTTAGATAAAGAAAGTTCAAGTAATTTCTTTTGATCAAAAGAAAAAGATTTTTGATCTTCTTTATGAAATTCACTCGAAATAAGCTCTTGTTTTGTGTACACCCCAAGAAGTTGCATATCTGCCTTAGTCAAAGTTCCTGTTTTGTCTGTCATAATAAGCGTCGCTGAACCAAGAGTTTCTGCAGCTGCCAATTTTTTAATAATTCCTTTTTTGTCTGCAATACGAGTAGCTCCAATTGCTAAAATGACAGTTAAAACAATAGGTAATGCTTCAGGAACAGCTCCGACAGCAACTGCTGCAGAAAGTACAAGCATTGGGAGTAATTGTTCTCCACGCAAAACTCCTAAAATTAATATCACAAACACTATAACTACTGCTATAAAAAAAATAAGCCATGCAAGATGATCAACACCCTTTTTTAATGGAGTATCTGTCCTGTCTATATCAGATACAATATCTGCAATCTTACCAATCTCTGTCTCATTACCTGTGGCACATACCACGGCCGTCGCATAACCCTGCACTACTAATGTTCCAGAGTGGGCAATATTTTTACGTTCTGAAATTATTGCGGTTATTGGAACTAATTCCTCGTTTTTTCCAACTGGTATTGATTCTCCAGTAAGAATAGCCTCATCAACCTGAAAATTATTTACTGTTAGCAAGCGTGCGTCTGCTGGAACACGAAATCCATAAGATAATTTTAAAATATCTCCTGGAACTAAAAGAGATGAATCAATCTCCTGTTCTCTCCCATCTCTAATGACTCGAGCTCTATCTTTTATATAACTTTTTAATTTATCAAGAGTATCTTCCGCATGATATTCATGATAAAACCCAAGAAATACATTTAACAATACAGAAAAAATAATTACAAAAGTACTAGCCCATTCTTTTAAAATCACAGTGATAATAGACGCTCCAATAAGCAAAAAAATCAATGGATTTATAAATTGTTTCAAAAATAAAGAAAATATATTTATTTTTTCTTTATTGTGAAATGTGTTTGTACCATACTTATGTAGCCTAGATTTAGCCTCATCCTCTTTCAATCCATTATGTGTAGTTTCTAATATATTAATTACATCTTCACCTGGAAGAGACCAAAATTGATTTATTGTTTTCATAATAATTATTTGTAATCAGGACTTTCTTCTGTTATACCAAATTTATAATTAGAGAATCTAGCAAATGCGTATAAAACACTAGAAAGACGATTCAGATAAGCTTTTGTTGAATCTTTTATTTCTACCTTACCCTCGTCTGAAACGGCAACCACTTTTCTTTCTGCATTACGTGATATAGTGCGTGCAACATCAAACAAAGTTGCTAATTCTGTTCCCCCAGAAATAAAAAAGGTTTTTATTGGTGGAAGTTCTTTTTCTATAGAATCAATAATATTCTCTACTTCTTTTAATTTCTCATCATCGATGGACATCGACGCACCAGCAAGCTCCGCTTGAATAATAAACAGATTTTTCTGAATTTCGTGAACAATCTCACCTATTTCCTTTTTGTTAAATAAAAGCTTCTCTTTTTTAGCTTTCACCTTACACAAACCAAGAAAAGAATTAGTCTCATCCAACGCTCCTAATGCTTCAGCTATGATCGAACTTTTAGAAATACGTTGATCGCATCCCCAGCCAGAGGCTGGTCTGCCTTTGGCAGAAAATAAACCAGTTGTTCCATTGTCTCCCTTTCTTGTGTAAAGCATATTTTTAAAAACTTCTCCTGTAGTAAACTCTGCCCTACTACTGGAATTATTCTTTTATAATTAATTCTTCTTCTGGTGTTTCTTTTTTAAGATTCTCTATAATTTTAAAAGCTACCTCATTCGGGTCCATAAATTCATTATATTTCTCTGGTTTTTTTTCATCAAACAAATTAGTTCGCATTCCTCCTGGATAAACAGCCAGAACCTTAATATCTTTTCCATCTACCTCTTTCATGAGAGATTTTGTAAAACCATTTGCAGCAAATTTACTTGAACAATATGCAGTCTCATTTACTTTACCATCAAGAGCACTAGTAGATAAAATATTTAATATTATTCCAAAATCTTGTTTTCTCATTTGTATAAGAGCATTTTTAGAGCCATACACAGTTCCAAATAAATTAACTTTTATTAAATCGTGTGCTCTTTCCCAATCTGTTTCTTGTATTGGTAAATGGGGTAGCCAAATACCAGCATTGTTTATCCAAATGTCTAATTTTTCAAATTTCTCAACAACTTTTTCTACTAAATTCTTTATTTCATCTTCTTTTGTCACATCCGCTTTTATCCAAAGTATCTCTTTGTTCAAATCTTCTGGCCTATTTTCTTCATGAGAACAAACTATGACTTTTGAACCATTTTCCAAAAAAGATAAAGCTATAGCCCTTCCTAGGCCTTTTGTGCCTCCAGTAATAACTACTATTTTATCTTCTAACTCCATATACTAATATTAACACAAAAAAATCTATAATCTATAAACTGTTACCAAAAATGCAATAATAAGTCCGGATAATTTTATTAATAAATATAACCAACAAGAACTAGAATAGTACGAAAATAATAATTTATTAAATTTCTTATCAGAATTGATGTCGGGAATAGAATATTTTGAAAAAGAGAGAAAAATAGCAAGCCAAGGATTAAAAGAAGAAACAGAAGAAAAATATAAAACTCTCTCAGAAGATGAAAGACTCACTATATCAAAAGAAGTTATAGAAACTCATACTGATACTGAAAAAATGTTAGAAAAAGATAAAAAATTATTCAATATATATAGAAAACTTCAATAAACTCATTAAGTTTGTAAATGGATTATTGAATAATTAAATATGTGTCTCCATTGTACCAAACTCGCACCTATTTTCAAAACAAATGATGTGCCACGCGCGGAGCGTGTGGTGGCTTGAAACTAAATCGTCCGCTTGTATCCACCGAAAAAATCGTTGAGTTCTGTTCTGGTGCGCGGAGGGGGACTTGAACCCCCATGCCTTTCGGCACCACCACCTCAAGATGGCAAGTCTACCGTTTCTCCATCCGCGCATATCTAAATTTTAACATTTTTTATGTTTTATTCCTCTTTTTTCATTTCTTCTACTACTTCTGTATCATTTTCTACCTCTTCTCTCTGAGATGAAACTGAACGTAATTTTCTTCGTACATCCTTAACGGCTTTTGTACGTACATAATAAAGTTTTGATTTACGAGCACGAGATTTCTTCGTTACTTCTATTTTATCAATACTTGGAGAAAAAAGTGGAAAAATTCTTTCTACGCCTACACCTGAAGCAATCTTTCTAACAGTAAAAGTCGCACCGATTTCAGTACCATGTTTCTTTGCAAGAACGATACCTTCAAAAGCCTGCAATCGTGTCTTACCTTTTTCATCTAAAATTTTAGACCAAA
Organism: Candidatus Nomurabacteria bacterium CG_4_10_14_0_2_um_filter_30_12; assembly: GCA_002792755.1. Classification (GTDB taxonomy): domain Bacteria; phylum Patescibacteriota; class Minisyncoccia; order Phycocordibacterales; family UBA9973; genus UBA9973. The sequence goes on along the minus strand of PFOY01000007.1, from coordinate 3,100 downwards.
CACGCACAGTGTCTCCAGCACTAAAATTAAGCTTTTTTCTGTCCTCAATATTAACCGGACTAAGTTTTATTTTATCTATTGCCATTGAAACAATTTAACATAGATAAACCATTTTTGCAACTTAGGCAAATTCCTGCTGATAACATTTCACACAATAAACAATGTCCGGCCTTTCAGGGGAAAAAGAAGTATAAATATCTAAATTACATTTCATACAAAATCTTTTGTAAAGTTTTGGTTTAGTTATTCTTGAAAATCTTCTGTTCTCCCGACATTTAGGACAATGATGGGGTACCGGCAAATTCATTTTACGAAGTAAATTCAGCTCCCCTTGAGTTATTTTATATCCCCTACTACAATTTTTACATTCTACCACTTCATTTAAAATATTTTCTTCTGTATCAATTATTTTCTCTGGTAAAGAAATTGCCAATATTGAAGTTTTGTATAAAGTATCTTCCTTATCACTCCAACTATATCCTTCTCTTAAAGCTTCCTCTTTCGTTTTCGGTAAAAACTTCATCGCGTTAGATTTATTGTAGGCTAATTTACTCATTTCAGGTGGAAAAAATTCTCCATAATAATATTTACGTCCGAGTTTGTCTATATAAGGATTTGTTTTCATATCCTCTATAATCTTCGCTTTAAGCTTTTCATATTCTTCTTTCTCGTATTCTTTATTTAAAATACAATATTTTTTTCGTTTTAAACTCACACACCCGAAATTGTTTTTTCCCGCAATACACCAAAAACAATATTTAAGATTTAGAGTATCAGGAAAACATTGATAAGAAAATTTAACATTGTTAGCATTTTCTCCGACACTAGCACATTCATAGATAAGTTCACTATTGTTTCCCCACCCAGAATAGTCATAAGCATCTTTTACAGGTGGAACCGTTATAAGTTCGCACCATTTACAGTTTTCAGCTCCGACACAAATATACATTTCTTTTGAGTTTCTTGAGTTAAAAACATGTTCACCCGTAACATTTATATTTAAAGAATTTCCATTGTATTCTCTCTTTGGTTTTGTCAGCCAAAATTTATATGACTCTTCGCTAAGCTTTTGCAAATCTGTCCAAGAATCTAGATTCAGTTCTTTTACCTTTTTCTCGTATTCAACTTTCCCATATTTAACATTAAAAATATAATTAGAGGCCCCACGCAAATTCACGCATCCTATACAGTTCGTACAACTATAACAATTGCGCGAAAACCAAACATTCACACAAGCATCACATTCCTCAGAGAAAAAACACTGATAGCATTTAGCCACCCCTATTGACTCATAACAGAGTTCTGACTCTTGAGCCCTCAAACAATCAGCGCTAAATTTTAAGAGATTTAAAATCGATGAATAATAAACATCTTCACAATAATCTGCCCAAAAAGTTAAATAACAATTTTTTGACCAAGCAATACCGTTGGAATATTCAGAATTTTTCAAACTTTTATACAAAGTATCTAGTGGTGAAAATGGTGTTTTTTCTGAAAGTTCCTGAATTTGTTTTAAAAATGGTTTATTAGGATCGTACTCCATCCCATATTCCGTACCATCCCAATCATCAGCCCAAAAACAAGCAGAACAATATACAACAATTTCTTGTTCAGGTGAATAAATAGAAAGTGTTTTTTTACCACATTTGTCACAATTACGAAAAGAAACATTCCAAGCATTTACAAAAGACATTCGCCTTTCCATCCGACATTGTGGACACCAAGTCGGTGGAGGAACTTTTATCTTCTCATAAAAATTAAAATCTTCAGGCTCTATCGTAAATTGAGTCTTGCAGTTTTGACATATCACGTTTTGTGGTTTATACTCCATAACTTTTTTACAACCTGCCCCATATGAAGCTCTGCTTTCATTCGGGGTTCTGACACCCCAGTACTAAATTTTTAAATTCTTTATCCATATTCTATATATATTTATTTAACATAACTATTTTATTTATTATATTACTTAATCAAAAAATTAGTATGGGGCAAGTATTTTATTTTCACTTTTATTTTCCATTATTATTTTTCTTAACACTTTCAGACGATAGGACAGAAGTGTTGATATCTAATAAACTTCTTGTTGGTAACACTTTTCACAATATATTATTTCTGGTCTGTCTGGTGAATATGATGTTTCAAATTCATTATTACAACCTTCTTTCATACACTTTCTATGCCAAAGTTTATTTGGCCCCCTATTTTTTAATCTTTTGGTATGTCTACATTCAGGACAATTCCTTGGTAATGGAATATTCATTCTTCTATAAAAAGAAAGCTCATTTGTAATGATACGATAATTTTTTTTACATTCTAAACAAATAAAGATTTCTTTATTTATATCAAAATCATTAGGTAAATCTTTAATTGAATCAGAAAATTTATTCCAATCTATCGTTTCTTTACCATAAGTACCTCTTTCTCTATTTTCCCATTTAAATCCTTGAACTAGTGCTTCTTCTTTTGATAATGTAAATTCTTCAATAGCAGAAGATTCATTGTAACCAAATGATGACATGTTACTTGGAAAGAAATCTCCATAATTACCATCTTGTTTCATTTTAGTGATAATTTCTGAACGCAATTTTTTATAATCCTCTTTACTGTATTGTTTATTTAAAATGCAATAAGAATTTTTTTTCAAACCAGTACATCCAAAACAATTATTTGAATTAGGGCAATTCAAACAGTATTCCATAAATTGAGAACCCCAACAATATGAACTACAAATAACATTAGAAGACTGCAAACCTACATTAATGGTGTTATAAATTAATTCGACAGATCGTCCTGCTGTGCTGCAATCCATGCAATCTTTTGCACCACGCCAAACATGTTCACAATAAGCATTATTTTCAGCATCATAAGCGTGGAAACAATAACGGTTATTTTTTACATTAGTCATGTAATTTCCTGTTGAATTTACAATATTCGAGCATTCCGCAAATTTTCTTGGTTTATTTTTGATAAAATCTAAAAATTCTTTTTTAAATGCCTCCACTCCAGAATATGTATCTAACTTATAAGATTTTATCTTATCTTCGTATTCTTCTTTTGTATATGATTTATTAAATATATAATATTTTTGTTGACGTAAATT
>PFOY01000019.1 GCA_002792755.1 Candidatus Nomurabacteria bacterium CG_4_10_14_0_2_um_filter_30_12 | reverse complement strand
TATTGATTCTATTTTTTTGATACTCGTTTGGCAAAAAGCAAAAACAAAAGGAGATAGAAATCCTGAATATGAATTAAAAATGAAAAAATGGGTAAGCTTTTTGATTATGGCATTTTTTTTAGCAGGAGCTTTTTATGAAATATTGAGTTTGATTTTATAAAAAACAATAAATCTACCATAATTTTTCTAAAAGTATTTAAATTTTTATTTATTTAATTTTTAAAAATACAAGAATTCTAGCATTTCAATTTGGATACACCCAGCTTTTCTCAAAAAGATCAAAGGATACTTTTCTATTTTCTTGCTTTGGTAAACAAGTATCATGGGTAATTAAGGAATCCTTTTCATAGCCCTTAACAAGTACAAAATGCCTAGAATAACCAGGTAAATTATTTAATATTTGTGAATTTATAACACACATAACTAAATATTCATTATCTAAAAAATTTATTATTTCTTTTATTTCTGTGATCTTTTTTTCTATATAAATTTCTTCTACAAAACTTTTTGCATACTTAATTTCTTAAAATATTTTACTATGAGTAATTTATGTTTCTCTAATTTCTTTACTATAAAAATCAATTAAATATGTTTCACCTTCTTTACCAAACTTTTAATAATCAAACATTCCTATATTTTTAATTTCAAAACCTCTTCTATTCAACCATATAAGACTCGCCATTAACCACATCCAAAGACCTTTTACTTTTGCAGTTTTTTTATCAAGTTCCTCAAAAGAATATCTTTTATTTGATAAAAAATATTTCAAAACCATTTTTAATACAGCCTGAAAATAATGAATACCCTCACGTATGTTTGAAAAAAGAAACATTATAATTAATCATATTTTTATTATACCAAAGTTAAAATTTTATAAATATTAAACGAGAAAACAGACAAAAACGGACGCCTGGCGTTCGCTTAATTCTCTTCTTCTATTTTAATCTTTATCCATTCAAAAATTTCTTTTTGAAAAGATTTTTTAGTTTCAAAATAATCTATAAAATCAATTCTATCAAGTATCTTATTCTCAGAACGAATAATTTCCATATAATCAAGATAACTACTCCACTTATAAGAATCCAAAAAAATTATGAATTTCAAAATGGAAGCTTTGCTTCTATTTTTATTCCAATTAGAATCAACTAATTTCAATGGGTTTAAATGAATATATGAAAATAAATATTTTGCCTGTGTATCTTTATTTACATGTATAGACTTAAATTTACCTTCAAATAAAGATCCTGTTCTTTTATATCTAGCATTAAAATATTTTGAATAGGCTGTCAAAACTCTGTGCATAAAATAAGTTACAGAATTACCAGCCAAACGCCTGGCGTTTGGCTTTGGTGTAATATATAAATGAAAATGATTTGGCATTAAAACCCAAGCACCTATATCTACAATAGATTTCCCCTTTTTAAAATCCCAAGCATCAATTCTTTTTTTTACAATATCTTCTCTAAAATTAATGTTATTTTTTGAATTACAAAGATATAGAAGTTTTAAAAATCTATTTTTATCTTTATCATCCAAAAAAATTTTCTGTTTACTATTACCACGATTGTATAAATGATAATATTCACCTTCAATAAAATCAGTTTCCCGAATAGGCATATCTTTATCATACTAAACTTAATACATATATACTAATATCAAACGCCTGGCGTTTGGCTGTGGTGTTTAGTGTTTAAGTAATTTTTAATCTTTTGCTGCTTCAAGTGTCACACCAATATTTTTTTCTACACCTTTGTGTAAAATTTTTAAATTAATAATACTACCAATATTTTTCTGTCTAATTAAAGATGCCAACGTTGTCTTGCCATCTAATTTCACACCATCAACTTCTAGGACTATATCATTCTCTACTATTCCAGCTTTATCAGCAGGACTTCCAGGAATTACAGCAAGTTCATTTTGATTAGCTCCTGCTTTTACAAGTACACCATAATCAACTGATAAATTATTCTTATCTCTCATTTCAATATTAATTGCAACATATCTAATTCCTAAATATGGTCGTACTATTTTCCCTGTTGTTTTTACCGATTCAATTGCACTTTTTATACTATTTACAGGAAGAGCAAAACCGACATTTTGAGATCCTTGTGCTATTGCGACATTTACACCAATTACTCTTCCTGATAAATCAAGTAATGGGCCACCAGAATTCCCAGGATTAATCGCAGCATCAGTTTGTATAACATGATCTAATAATTCTGTATTTCCAAAAGAATCTCCAGCCGTCACAGAACGAGCAAGACCAGAAATCACACCGACAGAAACAGTGTTTCTATATTCTCCAAGTGCATTACCTATAGCTATGACACTTTGTCCGACCTGTAAAGAATCTGAATTACCTAAAGAAAGATATGGAAAATTAAAACCTGTTATTTTTATAAGAGCAATATCAAGTACTGGATCACGTGCTACGACTGTAGCTATATGTTTTTTACCATCATTTGTAAAAACTGTATAATCAACATCTTTTTGATCAACTACGTGTTTATTAGTAACAATTAACCCTTCACTAGATACAAAGAATCCTGAACCTCCACCAATATTCTTTTTTTCTGTACCATTCTGACGATATTGTGGAACATTAAAGAAAAAATCAGGAAACATATTTCCAAATGGATTTTGTTGTTGATTAGGATCAATATAAGCTTCATATTTAGGAACATTTTTACTAATAATTATAGAAACAACAGCTGGATTAGTTTTCTTTACAGTATCTACGACAAAAGATTCTTGTGAAAAGATAGCTTGTTTTTCTATAATTTTTTCTGTAGTTAATTTTTCTTCATTTCCAAATGTATTGTTTGGATTTTGAACCTCCTGTAAATATTCTTTTGCAAAATAATCAAAAATATTTGCACGATAATACCAAACAAAACCTAGACAAATAATAATGATAACAACAATAGAAATTAAACTTATTAAAAATGTATAGAAAAATCTCCTATTTAAAAATATTTTTTTTATGGTTTTTATTATATTTATTTCTTGCATATATAATTTAAAAGATTAATTATTTATAATATAAAATTATATTAATTTTTTTTTATTTATCAAGTGATTTTTATATATCTTTTTTTTATAAGGTTTAAGACGTATAATTTTTATTAAAATACCTTTATTTTTTAAATCTTTTTTAAGATCTTTAACATATGATTTTTGATCATATCCTAAAGCAATAATATCTGGTTTTTCCTTTAAAATATGAGCTAAATAATTGACTTTACCAGCTAATATTACTTTATCTACAAGGTCACATCTCTTCACTAAAGCAAGTCTTTCTTTCTCCCTTAGTAAAGGTCTGTATTTCTTTATTCTAAGAACATTTTTATCCCTTGCTATTGAAACAATTAAAAATGAATTCTTTATGAAGTTTTTAGCCTGTTTAAAAAAATTAAAATGCCCCTTATGTAATCCATCAAATGTACCAAATACCATTATTTTTGTTTGTTTTATTATCATAAATATAATATATTATATCATTTTTAAAATTTCATTATCCACAATTAAAATTGACAGATTCTTAAAAAAGCATAAACTAAAGAAGTTCATTAAAAAGTTATAGAAAATGTTTGGGGAAACTGGTTAGATTCCAGTACAGTGCCGCTACGGTAAGTCCCTCCGACCTCGGTCGGAGAAGGAACAAGTCCGAATACCAATCATTTTGTTTTTCCCGAGCAGGATATCCTTCTTTTTTGAAGGACTCACAAATTCTGCTAATAGCAGAATTTTTTTATGCCAAATTAATTATATGAATAAAAAAATAAAAATAATAATAGGAGTAATAATATTTTTAAGTATATTCTTTTTAACCTTAAAAATAATTCTAAAAGAAAATAATACACCACAAAATATAGATAATATACAAAAATATACCGAAACAAATAAAATACAAAAAAATAAAAAAATAAACTCAATATTAAAAGAAGATTTTACAACTCTAAAAACCATATTAGAAATAAATGGAATAAAATATGAAAGCGAAACTGAAAAAGAAATAAGCATCTACGATTTCATGAATAAATTAAAAAAGGAAGGTAAAATAAATTTTAAAGATAAAACTTATTCTGGTATGGGAAAATTAATCGAAGAAATAAATGGAATAAAACCAAATAATGAAAAATATTGGATTTATTATGTAAATAATAAAAAAGCTAATATTGGAATATCAGATTATAAAATAAATCCCGGAGATGTCGTATCCTGGAAATTAGAAAAAATATAAACAAAGAAATGAAAATAAAAAATATATTTATAACATTACTACTTTCAATAATATTACTAACTACTATCACAAATAGTACAAAAGCTGATGCGACTGATATAAATTTAACAATAAGAGACGGAGATACTATTGTTTTTTCTTCTATTGTTCCACTTAATATTTCTGAAATAATTTCAATAAACGATTTCACAGGAAACCCACATGACATAGATAGTAAAAGTGTATTATCTTTAATAAATGATGCAGATACATTAAGTACAGATTTTAATATTTCAGATCTAGAATATTATGATTCTTTTGGATCTTTATATTTAAAATGTATTACTGATATAGTAGGTAATCAATGTGATAATTGGCAATATACAATAAATAATATCTATCCTGAAACAGGAATGGATTCTACTATTTTAACAGGTGGAGAAAATGTTTATTTATATTTTGGTCCACAGCATAAAACAACACTAAATTCAAATGAAATAAAAACAAACGAAGATCTAATAGTAAGTACAGAAGATTATGATTATCAAAATAATTCATGGATAAAAAGAACTGGCGTAATCATCGGCATAACACAGCCAGACCCAAACAACCCTTGGTCACCTATTGAAATATTAACAAATATAGTTGATGGAAATGGTAAAGCCACCTTTTCATTAATACCTGAAGGTTTATATAATGTTGGAATTAAAGAAGATTTTTATTTTCCAACTGAAACTTTAACAGTAACTAAATCTCCAGAACCAATAATTATGATTGGTGGTGGAGGTAGTGTAAGTAGTGGAGGATCATATTATGTTCCACTTCCTGTAATAAAACCTGATACAAAAAAAGAATTTGATTTCAAAAAAGCTTTTGATTTTTTAATCTTAAAACAAAAAGAAAATGGATCTTTTGGTGAAGATATATACACTGATTGGACAGCTATTTCTATCGCTTCAAAAGAAAATCAAGATATTAAAACAACATCTATTATTAAACTTATAAAATATTTTGAAGAATTTAAAACTTTAAGCACATTTTTAACTGATTTTGAAAGACATACAATGGCTTTAATGTCTTTAGGATTAAATCCATACAATACTAATGGTGAAAACTATATAAAAAAAATAGTAGATAATTTTGATGGAAAACAATTTGGAGATTTAGAAAAAGATAATGATGATATCTTTGCTTTAATAGTCTTAAATAATTCTGGATATACAAAAGAAGAAGACATAATTAATAATACAATTACATTTATACTGTCCAAACAAAAAGAAAATGGATCTTGGGATGAATCTGTAGATATGACTAGTGCTGCGATACAAGCTCTATCTCTATATCAACCCAATGAAGAAATAAATATTGCTCTTGCAAGAGCAAAAGAATTTTTAAAACAAAACCAAAAAGATGATGGCGGTTTTGGCAACATTTTTTCAACTGCTTGGACAATACAAGGGATATTAGCATTATCTGAAAAACCAGAAGAGTGGATTAAAAATAACAATACACCGATAGATTATCTAATAAAAAATCAAGACATTACTGATATAGAGAAAAATTCATCAACAGAAGAAAATATAAACATAAAAAACAAAATATGGGAAACAGCTTATGTCGTTACAGCATTGTCTAATAAAACATGGAATCAAATAATGCAAAAATTCGAAAAACCAATAAACACAATAATAGTAGAAGAAAAAAATGTGTTAGAAGAAAAAATAAATAAAGTATCAAAAACACCCACACAAAAAACAAAAAAAATAGCAAATCAAAATATATCAACAGCAATTTCTGCTTTTGATAATACAAAGATAATAAACAATCAAACTATAAAAAAGAATTGGTTTAAAAAACTATTAGAGAATATATTCGGAAATTTATAAACTAGAATAAAGACAAAACCCAAGGTAAAGGAATAGCTAATAACATAAGTAATGCTCCTATAAGACTTATGTTCTTATAAAAATTAATTTGTTCTCCCATCTTTAACATTTGATCAGTAATTTTCCAATATTGATGCATCTGTAAAGTAGTAACTAATAAAAATAATACCAATAAAAGCACAGAAAATTCTATATAAATTCCTAAAATTATTCCTAAACCGCCTAAAAACAACATAAAACCTGATAAAAGTACCGCAGCACCAGCCATAGGCACTCCTTTTGATTGTGCATATCCTGTAAGCATTTTAAAATGTATAAAATGATTTAGACCATTCATTACAAAATATCCACCTAATAATATCCTACCTAAAATAAATAAATATTCCATACACTAATTCCAGCCAAAAGACTGATTTCTACCTTATGGCAGAAAATTAAATAATAATAGATATTATACATTTTTTATTACCTTATGTACAAACTCTGTTATTTTTCCAGCTTTTATTTCTATTTTATCTGCTTTTTTAAGATTTCTAAAAACAATTTTAGGAGCTATATCATTATGTTTTATATTATCTAATTCTTGATCTATTCCCCAAAGATTATCTTCTTCCGTCTCCCAGCCTTTCTCAAAAATATTCAAATTAAGAGGTATAGAATAACTTCGTAAAGTTTTTAAACCATTATCTAAAAAATATTCATGAAAATAAGACATTACTAATTCATGTATATTTTTATAAATTGGTTCTCTATATCGTAAAACTGAATGATTAGTTTTAGACAATGCACCCCAAAAACCATATTGCTTAAATGGTGCAACAACATGATCAAAATCTCCTTTTGTTGTCTTTAAATGTAAAATATAAGGTTTAAAACCATGTAAAGAGAGTATATAAGCACCCAAGATAGCTCCTTCAGTACAATGAGCATTACCAGCCCGCAACACCATTACAGGTGATTTTAAAGTATCTTTTCCATTTTCTTCAAAATTAAATTTCAAACTATTCAAAAAATCTTGCACTTTCACTGGTGTTTTTAACTTCTTCATTAGTGCTATTTCTTTTTTAGTAAAAACTAACATATATTAACAATACTAAATTATTATCATAAAAAACATTTAATATATTTAATTATCTTTTTTATCAATTATCAAAAGTTTTGTTGGGCTACGATGTCCATTTACAATACGAACTTTATTCTTTTTGATATCATAATGATTTGCAATAAGAAAAAGAACACGATCATTTGCTAAGTTACGTTCAGCTTTTTCTTTTACAAAAATTTCAAAATGATCTTCATTTATTTGTTTTAATATTTCTTTTTTTGCAGAAGCAGTGACTTTTACTCTAATATACATTATATTAAAAAATACTTATTAATAAAAACCATAAATCCTCAATTTTTATATTGAGGATTTATTATTATTTCTTCTTTGCCTTTTTAGGCTTTTTTGCCTCTTTTTTATGAGTCATTCCTTTTGCCATAAAAATATAGATGTTATGCTAATAATTAAACACTTTTTGGATTAATTAATTTAAATACTAAGACCATTTAAAGAACTTGTATAATTACTCAAAAATGATGGTAATACAAAAACCAATCCTATCGCTGGTAACACCACAGCCAAAACTGTAATCCAAATTATCATTAAAAAATATTTTCTAGTTTTCTCTACAGATTTATAAATCTCATCTATCTTTTTATCTTGATTGTCAAATCTTTTTTGTAACTCTTGATCCATATTTTAATTATATCACAAATTAAAAACTTTATTATAATAATTCATCATTCTTATAAAAATATGCAACCAATAAAAGCACAATAAGTGAAACAAATGTAGTTAAAGAAAGCATCGGAATAGATATATAACCACCAAATTCTGATACTAGTTGCTTATAACAAGAAATCCCAGAAGCATCACAAGGTACACTAACTTTATTACCAAAATAATAAACAATATTTTGATATAAAGATATAATAAAACCTACTGACAATAGTGACATTGAATATTTTATTATTTTATTATTCCCGCATACATCGCTCTGAAAAATATTTTGGGTAAACTTTTCTAAAAAAGCTATACCAAATAAAAACACTTGTGGAAACATAAATACTCTTTGATACCAACAAAGCTCGCAAGGTGGAAAACCTATTATTTCAGAATAAATTAAAGAAAAAACAGAAGCAAAAAAAGAGATTAAAAAACCAATTATTAAAAAATATTTTTTAATAAAATTTAAAAATTTATTATTCTCTTTATTAAAGAAAAACAAAAATAAAATAATAACAAAAAAAACTTGAAGAAAAATAGCACCTAATCCAAGAAACATATTAAAATAATGTATATTCTCTACACTCATAAATTAATCATAACGGTAATAAACAAGAAGTTTTCTCTGCTAATTTTTCAAGTGAAATTTCTCCACTAAGTCTTGTCTCATCAGAAAATTCCCAAGTTGGATAACCTTCAATTTTTTTATCTTTACAAATTTGTAGCTGATTTTGTCCATCAAAAGTAGAACATTCTACATAAGGCAATAATTTAGCAGATGAACCAAACAATTCTTTTTGAGTTTTACAATGAGGACACCAAAAAGCTCCATAAAAAACAGCTCCTCTACCTTTCAAACATTGAGCAAATTCATCATATTTAGAAGGACCAGTCGACACAGATGAAGATTGAAGTAACACAGTAGCAATTGTTCCTAAAATCAAAAGACTAATTATTAAAATAAAAATATTCTTATTATTCATCCCGTTAGAAATTTCAATTAATTATTAATATCAAACCTTACTATCCCATTTTCAATATTTACATTATTTCTAATGGGAGACATAATTATTACATATTAACATATTAAAAAATCTTTGGTAGAAAAACAATCATTCCTATGATAGATGCTATAATTATAGACAATACTACGGCAGCTGCAGCTACATCTTTTGTATCACGAGCAAAAGGATGATATCCAGGAGATGTTAAATCTATATCTATCTCTATAGCAGTATTAAATACTTCTGATACAACAACAAAACCAATAGAAAAAACAAGCATCATCCATTCAAAATTTGAAACATTTAAATAAAATCCAAAAAATAAAACTAAAACAACAGAAGAAACTAGTATATAAAAATGTCTAGAAGTTCTATAAAAAACATACATACCCCTAAATGCATTCAAAAATCTATCACTAATCTTAACTTTATGCCAAGCTTTTATTTCTTTTTTAGAATCCATCCCGTTAGAAATTTATATTAATTAATAATACCAAACTTTCATATCCTGTTTTCAATATTTATGTTATTTCTAACGAAATCCATAATTTATCTAATAACCTTTACGAAAAAGATCTATAACTTTAAATGTATGTTTTGTACTTTTTTCCAATAAATTAAATAATATTGCTACAGTAAATAATAAAATAGCAAGGCTACTATTAAAAAAAGATACAAATATAGCTATAAATGCCGCTACAACGGGAAACAATATACGCATATTTGCATGTTCATTTTCTGATTTTGTAAATTCTGCATTTTCAATAGTTTTAGAATTTATAACATATTGACGCATTTTAAACAAAGAAAGACCAATCAAAATAATATTTAATGCAAAAAATATAATAGCTGTTTTAGAATAACTATATTTACCAAGAAGATGAGAAGAAAATGGAATAAGTCCTACAAAAAAGAAAAAAATAGCATTCAAATTTGAGAATTTTGTATCAATATTTTTTGCAAGTATTGATTCAATAAAATGATGTGACCTCCAATATGTAAATAAAAGAGAAAAACTTAAAAGATAACTCAAAAAAACTGGAAAAAGATCAATAATAGAATTTAAAAGAGTCTTCTCGTCAACAATACCAATAAAATCAGGTATACGTATCTCAAAAACTAAAATAGTCATTACTATGGCAAATATACTATCTGCTAATTGATCTAATCGTGCTTGTTTCATATATTTATATTATACTATAAAAAATTAATTTTAATTTATTGGTAATTGACAATTACTTATTTCTGATAGTTTTTCTAAACTTTGCTCACCATCGTATTTTTGACCTTTTTCTTCTATCCATGTTGGATATCCTTCTATACCTTTTGCAATACACAAATCTGGAGTTTCTGTACATTCTATATAAGGAACATATTTAAAAGAATCTCCAAAAAGTGCTTTTTGTGTTTTACAATGTGGACACCACACTGCACCATACATAGTTAATTTCTTTGATGCCAAACATTGTGCAAATTCATCATATTTTGTAGGAGAAATATTTCTATTATTAGATCTGATTAATATTGTCGCAACGGTTCCTAAAATTAATAAAATAATTATTGATATAAAAATATTTTTATTACTCATAATTTTTCTAATTTGTAATTAATTTTTACTCCTTACAACAATCAACAAGCTTACTCATAATGTCATCATAAGTCATTGGTTTTTCTTTTTCTAGACTACTTTTTATATCAGAAGTATTAATAATTTTTAATCTAAGTCCAAAAAATAAATTAAAAATCTTATATGCATAAGTAAACATCAGTTTTGCATCTTCTATTTTACCATCTCCTTGTAATTTAGTACCGACTTCCATGAGTCGCATTGTTGTTCCCAGTAAATGTTTAGATATACACCAACTCTCAGCTTCTGTCTTGTCTATCATGCGTGCTAAAAGTACTTTCCTCATTTCTCGTACTTCGTTTAACATATCATAATATTCACTCTTGCCAGTCTTTGCTCCTGAAAAAAAGAAATGTTCTTCAAGACTTATTAAGTTCATAACAGCTACACTTAAATCTTCTTCAGTTGATAAATCAACTCCCCTATTTTCTTTTAGAGCAGATATCTTTTTTTGAAGTTCTTCAAAACTCATTAATTTTGGATCTTGTGACATATATATTTATTCTTAGAAGATTATTAAAACTAACTTTTTATAAGGTCCTCGGTTCTCCGGGGCCCCGAATCCCGGCCAGACCATTCTAAAAAGTAGATTTTAATAATCTTCTACTATTTATAATGAAAATATAAAAATACCAAATGCTATCAATACAAGAAGTAGTATAACACGTGCCTTTTTAGTTTCCAATCTACGTAATTTATCTATTTTTTCTACCATAATACTATTCGTAGCAAAAAGAAGTATAAGGATAAGTGGTAATACAAAAACAACATTATACATAATTAAATACCAAAAACCTTTCCAAAAAGCAGTATAATCATGGAGTAATGTCAAAACAAAGAGATAAGGACCTCCAGTACACGGAAATTCAAACATAGCTACAAGTGCCCCTAAAACAAAAAATGCTGGTATAGAACCTTTTTCTATTACTTTAGCAATAGTAGTATGAGAACTTTCTGGTATCCTTAATTTAATTGGAAAACTTGGATAAAATTCATTTATTAAACCAATCGCACTGTAAAGTAACAATATAGATGCGCCAACTTTCGCCATTATATTTGGAACATTAAAAAAACTAAGAGCTTGAAGAGCCCCTAGCCCTATCAACGTGTACACTATAGCAATAGCTAATATATATACCCCACCAGATATTAAAACGAATCTTCTATTTTTACCTAAACTAAATAAAAAAGTAATTGTTAAAAACAATACAGATATAGCGCAAGGGTTAATACTGTCTATCAATGCTGAAAGCATAATAACTGGCAAAAAAAATCCCTGCCCATTTGTAACCAAAAAACTTGAAAACATTTAAAAATAATAGCACATCTAGGCATTAGGCGCTAGGCATTAGCTAATACAAATTTAAGATTTAATATTTTTAATTTTTTTCTCTAGAGCCCAATGCATAAATCTCCTAGTGCCTATTATTGATACTGTATATAAATAGGTCTAGGATTTAATTTCAATAATTCTGATGGAGAAAACATTACTATGCCTGGGGTCAATAAATCATTTTTGTAAAATAGTTTAAAACCAGTAAATTGCACAGGCTCTTTATAAACAAATTGTTGATATGTACCTATTTTTTTTGTTTTCTCTCCCCAACCATCCATATGCATCACAATTTGAACATCTGCTAATGGTTTTATTTCCTTATAATTCGTAAGCATTTTCTGAGTGTAACGATGGACTACAAGTATTTTAGGAGTAAGGTTATTTTCTTTAACAATTTTTGCTAAATAGTTTGCAGTAAAATTTATATCACTTGCATCAAGTGTACCAACTATCTTACCGGGACGAATACCAGTCGTCATAGAAAATTCAGGATCAACACCTAAATGTACTTGGGGCATTTTCAAATATTTAAGAAGTCTTGGTACTTCAGTTTGTAAATCAGAAAATCCAACTTGAATATCTAAAAATACAATAGCATTTATTTTTCTTGCAATTTCAATAACTTTATCTATCTCCGAGTCAGGCATCCTCGATCTATATTTTCCATCTTTGCCCTCACTACCTTGTGCTACAACTGCAATATAATGAAGTGCTGGTATGACAGGAGTTTTTGGATCTGCTATCTCCCATTTTTTTACTTCAATGTCTAACCTTTGCAACATTTCACCTTCTTCATATTGCCCAAGTACTCCCATATTTTTTGAATATAAATTTCCGTAATAAGCAACAATGCGATTAAATGGTAAAATAGCTCCATCATTCGGATATATTGTCTTTACAGGCCAAAGGTGTGTTTTAATTGGTTGTGGATCTAATGGAACTTTTTCTGTTTTTATTATAGATTTACCATTCTTATCAACTTCTACAGTTTTAATGATTTTGTAAACTATAGGATCTGGCGGATTATTTGCCAGCTCTTCCATTTTTTCATCATAAGCTTCTTTATCTAATGGTTTAATTATTGGTATCACTTTTTCATTTTCAGAATTTATTATATTTACTATCTTACTCACTTCTTCACTAGATATTTTACTACTAAAAAATTCTGGAACTAAAAAGAATAAACTCACAGTCATAAGTATTAAAACCAAAAAAAAACCAAAATGGGTACTTGAAAAAATACTTTTTACCTTAAAAACAAACTTATTTTTCATTAAAATGAAGTATAACAGAATTATAAATTTTCAGCACTTTTATATTTATTTAGGACAAATTGCTGTAGTATTTAAATATTTGTTCGTGCCTGTATATCCAGTATCATCTATACAATAATACCCACTTGGTACCTTAGCGGAAACAGAAAAAGTTTTAAGACTATCATTACAATTTAGAGTTATTGATTTAACAATATTCTTTATAGCATTAGTATATTCAGTAGATTTACAATAATTAACATAAGAATTAGACTTTTCATAATAAGCTTCCGCGGATGCTCTTACTCCATTTAAACTACTCCATACTATTTCTGAAACATCAGGTGAAATTGAAGAAACACTTTTGTCATTACCCCATCCAACAATAAAATAAATATCTTGAGAAAAACCTTTATATTTAGCTGTAACTTTAGTCTCTCCGTCTTTTAACCCTCTAAAAGAAACATTGTTAATAGACCCTTTTATGATTTGTAAAACTGTTGGAACATCAACTTTAAATTCAATATCAGATGCAGCAACTGATACAATACCATATCCAGATCCATTAGGAAAACTTACTAAAAAATTTGGAGCTGTATGAGTTAATCCTACTGATATCTCATCTGATATATCTCCTTCTTTTTCAAGGAAAAAAGAAGTTATTTTTTGATCTGTATATGGCTTGAGATAAATACCAATCTCATCCATTCTTTTTACTATTTCTTTTTCATCTTTTAAAGAATCAAAATCTTTTGTATATACAGGTAAATTATTTTCATCTAATCCTTCTGCAGATATATATATAGGAACTAAAGTTGTATCAGGCACTTCAAAAGTAAAATCAGCATATCCAGATTTTACTAAAACATCGTTATCTCTTAAGTTCATATAGTTTTGTCCATAAATCATAAAATCAAATCTTACTTTTTTAATCTTTTCTCCAACTTGAACTTTTAATTGAACCGGTTTATCAAAAAGAACTTTTGTATTATTGTTTGGGGATACAAAACGAACCTGATATGGCCTCAAGACAGAAACAGTTGTGGTGGATTTTATAGAAGGAATAGATACAGGCACAGATGTAGGTGTAAAAACTTCTTTACAAGTAACTTTACTACCAAAAAAATCATTTATTGTGATGTCTATTTGAGAAAGACCTTTTGATGTATTACTCATAGATTGTAACGCTAAATATATAGATAATGCACTTTGAAAACCAAAACCGTCACCAATTTCCATTTCTTCAGTTGTATAAGTTTTATTTTTAGGATCTTTTAATGCTTCAGCAAAAAGTTTATTAGGAAGTATATTAGGAAATGTGCATAGGTATGATTTAGGATTTTTAACAACATTAAATTTAATTGAACACAGATCATTAATAGAAGGAGAAATAGATACAGCAACATTACCATCAGATTTTAGTAAAACTCTACCATTCGTGCACGCCTTTAAAATTGATGTATAACATTTAAGTGCATCCTTTGATTTTTCATTAAGAGAATTCATGTCGAGAGTCATATTAAGACTTCCAGTAGAATCATATACAAGATCAGCTTCCCCACAATCAATAAAATTAGTTTCTACGTCAGTTATAAGAGGTTTAATATCTGTTTGTTGGTTTTGTACTACCGCTCGTGTTTCATCAATTTGAACTGGTGTTTCTGGTATCACTACCGTTTCTTGACTATAAAATAAATCTTTAATGACTGGTAAGGTCATCAGCTCATCTTTAAAATAATAAGCAGAAGCTCCACCAGCTAACAAAAATAACAATATTAATATTAATAAAAATAACTTTTTACCAGATTGCTTTTCTACCTTAACGGCAACTGGATTACTGTTATTAAAATAAGAGGAAAAATTCGGGTTTAGAGTTGGAGTTATATGTGGATTAGGAGTTGTTGTTGAAACTGGAGCTGAAGAAATCGGAATACCTGTAGCTTTAAAACCTTCTTCGATATCTTGTGAATTCCAACCATTAGCTAAAAGTTTGCTAGATATTTTTTCTTTAGTTAAACCTACTTGTAATTGTTGTTTTATAAAATCAATTAGTTGTGGATTTGTCATATTAATATAATAACAAATAAGTAAATTAAAATATATCTAACTGTTTATAACTTCTTCTATAGTGCTCCCTTTTTTATAAATTATTAAATCACTTCTACCCTTCTCCCAAGCTTTTTGCAAATTATCTAAAATTCGCCATGTTTCAAGTATCTCACCACTCGAAATAAATAGATCATGTTTCCCTTCTATAGTAGCTCTAATCACTCGTTCATAAGCATCAGATTCATGTTCAATATTAAAAATTTTTTTATTGCCATCTTTATATTTAATTATTATTTGTGTTAACTTTTGAGAAAAAGCCTTTCCAGTAGATAAAATTATCGGTACTCCATGCCAAGTTTTATCATTTGATACCAAATTAATTGAAATAAAAGTTTCCGTAATACTTTTAGGATTATTTACTTCGTCTCGGTATCCCAAATATTGCCCCCTTTTTACACACTTATGTTCATTTACATCACAGATAATTTCTAAATTCTTCAATGCCTCATAACGATCAGTCGTTTCAAAAGATTGAGATAACACAACGGCCGCCATTTCAAGAAGATGACTTTGCACAAAATCTTTTAATGCTCCAGTCTGCTCATAAAAATTAACCCGACCTTCTATATCTATTTTTTCACTAGCAATTATTTCTATTCCATCAATTTTATCTTTATCTAATTTTTCTACTATCACATTTTGCATTGACTGTTTTGCTAAATAATGATCTATTCTATAAATTTGATGTTCAGAAAAATATTGATCAACATGAGCAACCAAACTTTTTGCAGATTGTAAATCTTTACCAAAAGGTTTTTCAAGCATTATTTTTATATTATCTTTACCAAAATCATTATGAATTATTTTTATAACATCTGATACAGCTTCAGGTGGAATAGCTAAATGAAAAATTTTCTCTCCATCATTTGTAATTAAATCTTTTAAATTTCTATAATCTTTACGAGAAACAGGTATAACAGTATCCACATAATTCATATTTTGCATATTTTTAAGTGCAGGCAACAAATAACGCCTTGATAGATCGCCAGAAGCACCAAAAATTATATAAATTATTTTTTTATTTTCCATTTATTTTATGCCCACCAAATGCATTTCGCATAAGAGCTAATAATTTAGTAGCAAAATTAACATTACCTTTTTGTGACGCAAGCCTAACATCAAAAGCTGCTTGTATAGATGGTGTTTCTATATTTAAACTTTTTGCTGTTTCTAATGCCCAACGAGCTTCTCCTGATTCAGTGACAGACCCTTCAATTCCTTTTAATTCTCCATTTTCTTTTAAAGCATCACGAGTAAGCTCATTCAACCATGATGTTACTACACTGTGATGTTGCCAGACATCTCCAGCATGATAAAGATCAATATTTTTATATGGACCTTCTTTAAGTATTCTATATCCTTCTGCTAAGGATTCCATCATTCCATATTCTATAGCATTATGTGTCATTTTTACAAAATGTCCGGCTCCACTTTCTCCAAAATGATAATAAGCTCCTTCTGGTTTAGATAATGTTTTCAAAATATCTTCAATTTCTTTAAAAGTTTCCTTATCACCACCTACCATCATAGAAAATCCATTTTTATAACCCCAAATACCTCCACTTGTTCCAACATCCATTAAAATTGATCCTTTTTCTAAAACTTTTTCAGCTCGTTTTTTTGTTAAACGAAAATCAGAATTCCCTCCATCAATCAGAATACTTCCTTTTGGTATTATTTTTAACCAATCATCTAATTCAACATCGACAACATCACTCGGTACCATCATCCAAATTATAATTTGTTCTTTATTAAATAATTCAACAACTTCTTTTTTTGTGTATGCTGGAATCATACCTAGGGTTTTCATTTCATCAATAGAAGCACTACTTCTATTATGAGCAATAACAATATGCCCATCTTCATAGAGTTTCTTTGCTATTTGTGACCCCATTTTTCCTAAACCAGTAATAGCTATTCTCATATATTTTTTATAATTTTAATTTTTGTAATCTGTAAAAATTGTTAATAATGGGACCTTTTTTAATATTTGAGCGGGCGCTAAATTAATATCAATATCTTTTTCTAAATTTTCTAATGCCTCCCATTTATTTTCACCTTGTGCCCAGACTATTGCTTCATCTAAATCTTTTATAACTTTAGGGGTTATCGTTATGCGTGAAAATGTAGGAGTATCATAACCATAAACTAAATCCTCTGAATATACGGCTCCACTATAGGGTAGTATACCAGCAACATGCCCATCTGCACCAATACCAAATAAAGCAATTTTGTAATCCGATTTTTTAAGTTCTTGCCCAAGAATTTTGCTAAATTTTTCCACTGTAATTATTTTATCATCATTATTTAAAACAGGTATTATTTTAGCTTGTGGTATATCAAAACCTTTTTCTATAAGTTGGAAAAAATTTGAATCTTTATGTGATACTTCACCATATCTTTCATCAGTTAACACAACAACCAAATTTGAAAGTAAATCTTTTTTTAAATTATTAGCTACAGCTACAGCTACAGAGACAGAAGATCCACCAGCTATAAAAAATAAGACTTTTTTATCTAAATCCAATTGTTTTAAGATTGAAGAAGCAATAAAATCAGAAACTTCTTTAATATCTTTTGTATTTTTTAAAGCAATATTCATATGTATATTATATCAAATATATAACCTATCAGCACTTTTACTTATAATCAATGAAATCCTTCAATAAAATAATTACAGTCATTAGGATTCGTTGATTTAATCTTCTCCACTAAATCATTACAAGCTTTTTCTTGTCCACATACATAAACATCAGAATTATTAAAATCAAATTCATTTATATAATCCTGAATATATCCCCTCTTAATACTTGATCCTTCTCTTATTCTAGAAACAATATGATCTACAAACATATTCTCAGAATCAAGAAACAAACTATTAAAATAATCTTTATATAATATTTCATCTTCACTTTTACTTCCAGTAAGTATTATGAGACTTTTAATATTTTTTTGATTAAAAAAATGATCAGCAATTGATTTGACTACTCCAGCACCGACACCAAATGCAAATAAATATATTTTATCTTGTTTCATCTTATCGACCGTATTTAATCCTAAAGGACCCATCATTTCTATATTTTCTCCTATCATATCTTTATTCCAAAAAAGTGGAGTCAAGAGGCCAGTAGGGCTCAATCGTATTGTGAGAGTAATATTTTTATTTTCCATAGAAGATGAAGATATAGAATAAGCACGTCTCACCTTTTCACCATTAATATCAATAAAAACATTTATGAAACTACCAGGAATAAAATCAATATGCTCTGACAGACTAATACTTATTTCTTTTGCAGTCTTAGATAAATCTACTACATTATTTATTTTTCCAGTAAATTTTTTTATATTCATATAACATTTTCTTTACTTTCTATTAATCTTTTTTTATTTTTTATAGAAGCTATAAATATTAAAACAGTCGTAATAAATAACATAATCAATAAATCAATATCTCTATAAGAAAGATATACATATAATACACTTCCATAAAAATATACGTATGAAAGTTTCTGAACTTTTTTCCACCAATCTCCTAATATTCTTTTAGAAAAATTATTTGATGTAATAAGTAGTATAACAGCTGAGATGTCAGCAAGATGAGCCAATACTGTATAATTTACCATAGACCAATATTTTAGCATTCCAATACTCATAAAATAACCAACAGGATCAACTATTAATTTTGCCAATATAAAAGATACGATAATAGATGCAGATAGTACACCAGTACCCTTTCTTAATATTACCAATGGCCGTATCCATTTAACATTAGTGAAAATATCTGCCAATGGCCGTATCATCATAACAAAAAAAAGAAATACGTGTGATATAAAATAAAGTTTTGAAACAACTGTATTTGAAACAAAATATGGATAAAAAACAATCGTAATAGGAAGAACCATCATTGTGATGATAGAAATAAAAAGAAAAATCTCTTGCAAATATTTTATTATTTTTAAATATGTTCTCATATTATATTTTTAAATACTTTTCCATCTTTTTTTATAATTACAAACGAAATATCCTTTTCTCCTAATAATTCTAATGCATTTTTGTAATCCATAGATAAAAACACTTTTGTATATGATTCAGCTTTTGCTCCATCATTATGAATCACACTCACAGAGACGATATCACTTTCTGGATTTTGTTTACCAGTAATATCTAATATGTGATGCATTTTTTTATTAAAACAAAACCATGACCTTTTATAAGTGCCACTCGTAGCAAGACCTTGATCATATAAAGTCACAAACACATCATCTTTAGAAATTGGATTATAAATATTAAATATAAATTTATTTCCATTTTTATCTAATCCTTGTGTATATATATCACCACCAATATTCACGATGATACCAGCAATATCTGGAAAACTAGATTTTATATTTTTAACAATAATCTCTGCTAAATACCCTTTCAAAAATCCACCATAGTCAAGTTTTTGTCCTTCGTTTAAACGCACAAGAGATTTATCTTGATTTATAGACACAGAAGAAAAATCAAGATCATAAATACTTTCATCATCAATATTAATATCATCTTTTATATCTAAAAAGTTCCTATCATAGCCAAGTCTAGATACTTGCACAAGTGGATTAAATATCCCTCTAGTACGAGTAAAAAGTCGATATGCTTTCATTGTCACATTTAAAAACAATGGAGAAACAATCATTTCTTTTTTTTCATTCAATATTGAAAGCTCACTTGTGGGTATAAATCTAGAAAATAATGATTCATATTGCTCTATATCATTCTTTGCAATATGATATATATTATCTGCAAGATCGCTAGAATTACAAACAATCGAAATAAAATATTCCGTCCCCATTGCCTTTCCGTTGTATTCAAATTCTTCTAACATAATTTCATAATAAAAGAAAAAAATGAATAAAAGATGAATAGGTGTATTATATATATATGAGAATATTGATAGTAGAAGACAATGAAAAATTATCTAAGTATACAAAACAAATGCTTGAAGAAGAGGGCTATGCTGTCGATTCTTCTTATGACGGAGAAGCTGGAGAACGTATGGCAAGGTCAGGAAGTCATGATCTCGTTATATTAGATATAATGTTACCAAAGAAAGATGGAATATCTGTATGTAAAAGCTTGCGTGATGATAATGTAAATTTACCTATAATAATGATCACAGCAAAAGAAGGATTAAATGATAAGATTTTAGGATTGGATAGTGGTGCTGATGATTATTTGATAAAACCATTTGATATGGAAGAATTATTGGCGAGAGTAAGAGCACTACTTCGTAGGCCAAAAGAAAAAGTAATACTTAAATTAGAAATCCAAAATATTGTATTAGATAACAGTAAACACATAGCTACTCAAAAGGGTGTAACCTTAAATCTTACATTGAAAGAATATTCTATATTAGAATATTTAATGTTAAATGCTGATCAAGTAGTGACAAGAGAACAGCTACTTGAACATTGTTGGGATTTTGCGTATAGTGCATTTAGTAATATAACAGATGTTTATATAAAACAATTACGAAAAAAATTAAAAGATACAAATGAAAAATATATTAAAACAATTAGAGGAGTGGGCTACACTTTCAAATCTAAGTGAATTCAAAAAAGCCACCATACTTTTGACCACATATTACACTGTTGGTGTTTTTATTATTTTAGTAATTTTTAACATTCTTGTTTATAGTTTATTCACAAATAGCATCTATTCTACAAATGAAAATATAAAAGAACAATCGTCAGAAAAAAATGAAAAAAAGGACAACAAACTCGAAGAAAATAAAATTCATGAAATACAAGAAAATCTAGCAGGAATTCTTATCACTTCTGACATAGCCATACTCATATTTACATTGATGATAGCCTACGTTTTGTCTAAACACACTCTGAAACCTATAGAAGAAGCATATAAAAAACAATCAATGTTTGTAGCCAATGCAGCACATGAACTTCGCACACCACTTTCTGTCATTAAAGCTGGGTCAGAAGTCATACTAAGAAATGATAGAACACAAGAAGAATATAAAAAATATACTAAAGAATCTCTAGAAGAAATAGAAAGATTAATAACACTTTCAAATGATTTACTTTTTCTAGCTCAAAATAATAAAAAAGGGGTAAATTTAAATTCTAAACTAAACTTTTCAGAAATATGTAAAAAACAAATAAATGCAATAGAAGCGTATGCTCTCATACATAAAATAACGATAAAAGATGAAGTAGAAAATAATTTAAATACATTAGGCAACAAAAGTGATTTGACCCGTCTTGTCATAAATCTTCTAAAAAATGCAATCGATTATAATAAAAAAGAAGGTAGTGTGACAATATCTTTAAAAAAGAAAAATAATAAAATTATTCTGTCTGTGATAGACACTGGCATAGGTATCAAAAAAGAAAATCTCATAAATATATATGATAGATTTTACAAAGTAGATGATTCTCGTACACAAAATTCTTCTAGTGCAGGACTAGGGCTTGCTATAGTAAAAAATATAGTTGAAGAACACCATGGATCAATAAAAGCAAACAGCTCTTATGGCAATGGCACTACTTTTGAGGTTATTTTAAAATGTGTATAACACGATACCCATTCATTTAATTTTCATAATTATACTTTATAGTAACTATATTAATAGTAATAGTAAATAAAGAATAAAATTATGTCTCAATATGTTTGTTTAGAGTGTGGGTGGATATACGATGAAGCTAAAGGATTACCTGAAAGAGGTATAGCTCCAGGCACAAAATGGGAAGAACTTCCTATGGATTTTAAATGTGCAGAATGTTCTATTAGAAAAAGTGATGCTCATATGTGGCAAAAATTAGATTAAATAATATATGAAAGAGGATTTTAAAAATGTAATAATAACTTTTGGACTTATAGCATTTGTATTTATGCAAGGTTCTTATACTTATCAAAATAAAATCCAAAGAAATTCTATTTTAGCTTTACAACAAGAAAAACTACAAATACAAAAGAAAAATAAAACGCAATTATCAACACAAAATAAAACGAATCAAATTGTATATAACCAAATTAATACAAATACGACAAATCAGGTTCCGATACCAGTACAACAAAAACTCAAAATAAATACACCAGCTCCCGCTACGACACAAACGATAGCACAAATACCAGCTCAGACGACACAGGTACAATCTCCCATAACATCAAGTAGACAATCAAAAGCAAGTTAAAAAAAATAAAATATTATGAAAAATTATATAATCTCAATAATAAGTGGTGCACTATTTGTAAGTTTTGTAACATATGCGACAGTACAAACTAAACAAATTGAAGACCAAAAAACATTAGCTACTGAAAATACAAATATACCATCAACAGAAACACCAAATACAAATGTTGTTTCTTTTAAGAATGCTACTTCAGACACTACAACTTCTACAACTAAAGAAATAAATATTATACCTATAACAGATAGCTATAAAAATGAAAAAGATACTATTTATAAACATGAAAATGAGGGCAAATACGAAAACGAGAAATATGACGATTAAAAAATCGTATATCTAAAAAATAGATAAATTATAATTTAGAGATATCTCTTTCAGAAAAGATATTTATTGTCCAATCTATGGCCACTTTCACCTTTTTTTGCCAAGAAATAAGTTTCGATAAATATATCGTACGCCATACAAACCAAGTAAAATGTCCTGACATTATAAAATGAGATATTTCACCCACTGCCATCCATCTTCCTAGAGATATGAGTGTACCGATATTTTTATAAATAAATGGTTTTAATGTTTTATCTTCTATTTGATTTTTTATATTTTCTGCTACAATATTAGCTTCTCTTGTTGCCACTTGTGCAAGCATTGGAATAAATATACCATTATCTTCTTTAGCTCCTGATATATCACCAAGAGCATAAACATTAGAATATTGATCGAGTTGTAAATATTGATTTACTTTGAGTCTACCATTATTTTCTAAAGAAATTGATGGAGAAAAAGAAATATTGATTGGCTTTACTCCTGCCACCCATATAGCGGTATTTGTTTTTAGGCTTTTATTATTAAATTCTATACCATCTTTCGTCACCTTATTTACTAATGCATTTAAAATAACTTCTACACCATTTTTTTGAAGAATTTTAAGACTTTTTTCTCGTAAAGGTTTTGAAAGTTGAACAAGAAGTTCTGAATCTTTCTGTATAATTACAACAGATATATCGTCTATCAAATCTTTTGTATAATAACGTAAAAATGTTTGTTTTAAAAATTCCTCTAATTCAGAAGCTAACTCTACACCTGTAGGCCCTCCTCCTATTATCACAAATCGTAATATATTTTTTCTTTCTTCTCTACTAGAGATAAAAGACGCTTTATCAATAAGTGTGATGCAATGATTTTTAATCTTTATCGCATCCTCTAATGATTTAAGAGTAAAACAATTCTCTTCTGCTCCAGGAGTATTAAAAAAATTAGTTTCTGCTCCGGGAGCAAGTACAAGGTAATCATAATCCCAATATCTATTTCTCGTTTCTATTTTAGAATTTTTAATATCAATATTTGTAACTTTACCAACATAAAGAGTATTCAAAGAAGATCCTAAAAATTTCTTAATAGGTTCTATTATATTTTGAGGATTTATTCCACCAGTCGCAACTTCATGCAATAATGGGGTAAATAAAAAATAATTATTTTCACTTACTAATGTTATATGTATATTAGAATTTTTATTAAAAATTTTATTAAATTTTTTTAATGTATATATTCCACCAAAACCACCACCAACAATTGTAATATAAATAGGTTTCATAAAAATAAGTCTAGAAAATTAAACAGTTAAAAGTTTAAACCTAATATATTTAAAACAATAGAAGCTAGTGGGTCAGAAGAAGTACCAAAAACCATCACACCACCTAATAAACCTGTAGTAGAAATAGCAATCAATCCAAGAAAAGCCATTATTTTTGATAAAACATTATTTATTAAAATTTTCTGAACAAATAAAAGAAAACCAACAATTTTTGATGAATTAAATTTTGTAATAAAATATGGTGTAAGAAGATATAAAAATTCACCTAATAAGAGCAAACCGTAAAGCCAAGTAGAAATAGAAGCAAAAGTAGAATGCATTTCGACAAGTTGTCTATTTAGTCTTGTTAAATGTTCTGCAATCTCCCCTGTAGAGCTAGCGACAAAAGCACCAAACACACCAAGCCCGAGCAATACTACTTCAATATGTTTCCAAGATACATCTGGGAACCATTTTTTAAACGGTAAAATCTTTATTATTGAATAAATAAGGAGTAAAGCTATGGGAAAATGCACAAAAATTGGATGAATATTGTATGTCATAATTTTTTTATTATATCACAATTTTTATTTATTTTAATACTTAATAATTTTACTCATTAGGCTCTATGTGTATTAAAACATTACCAATTAGTATTGCATAAAAAAATATGCGTCATATAATATATAAATATGAAAAACTTTAATAAAGTTCTAACATTATTAGCTTTATTTTTATTAATATTTCCAATTCTAACATTTGCTGCAGAATTCAGAGTAGGACAGCAATCATCCTTCTCCTCTGAAGAAAAAACAAATGAAAATCTTTATATGGCTGGTGGCACAATCATCAGTGCAGGAAGTGTAGATAAAGATCTCTTAGTTGCAGGTGGCACAGTACTCGTATCTGGTCCTGTTCTTGGTGATTTATTTGTTGTAGGTGGCAATATAACAGTCTTGAGTCAGGTTTCTGGAGATATACGCATAGGTGGTGGAAACATCATAGTAAATGGCAACATTCTTGGAGATGCCGTAATAGGTGGAGGACAAATAATTCTTTCTAGTAAATCAATAAGCGGAGACGTCGCTATAGCAGGTGGAACGATACAAATGAATTCTGAAGTTAAAGGAAATGTAAAAATAGGTGGAGGAGAAATTTATATAAATGCACCAGTTGTAGGTAATGTAGACATTAAAGCTCAAAAATTAACTTTAGGACCAAAGGCAGATATCAAAGGTAATCTTAAGTACGAAGCAGAAAATCCTGTCATAATAGAAGAAGGAGGTAAGGTTCAAGGAGAAACAATTTTTACTGAACTAAAAGGACATAACGGAGAAAATAAAAATGTGACCGGAAGTATACTAGGATTCTTTACTTTTCTACTAGTAGCTAAATTCTTTATGTTATTAGCTACGGCTCTTATTATCGGACTTATATTTCATAAATATAGTGATGAACTTATAGAAAAAGCTACAACAAATCCACTCAAAGAATTAGGACGAGGTATCGTCACTATCATAGTACTCCCAGTACTTTCAGTTATCCTTCTCATCACTATCATAGGAATCCCATTCGGCATACTCGGATTACTTTCTTTTATAATGCTTTTAATTTTTACAGCTATGATAACTCCAATATTCCTAGGTGCTCTAGTTTATAAATGGATATCAAGAGGATCAAGTTATGTTGTTAATTGGAAAACAATGTTACTCGGTGTAGTAGTTTATTTTATACTTAGCTTGATACCGTTCATCGGTTGGATTGCAATATGTGTATCTACAATGATAACCCTAGGCGCAGCACTTAATATAAAATGGGAGATAGTAAAAGAGTGGAGATAGAAAATTGATTAAAGAATATTCAATTATATCTCCTTCTATTTCTCCTAGTATTGTAATATCAAAAACATAAAGACCTTTTTTGTCCTCAATTTTACGAACTTCTTTGTATTCCTTATTCGTTAATCTTCTAAAGATTATAGATACTTCCTCAACATTTGGAATATGTTCCAAAAATTTTTATTCTCCTCGTGGTTCTGTTTCTTTCATGGTTTTATTAAAACAAAATTAAGTTAAAAACTTTGGCTGGGAGACCTGGACTCGAACCAAGATAACCTCCTCCAGAGGGAGGTGTCCTACCATTAGACGATCTCCCAATGGTTATTATTACAATAGTACAAAAATAGCTTTTTATCAATGATTTTTTTGATATAATATAAATTATGAAAATATTTTTTCCGCAAGTTAAAACAAAATATCTTTTGGCTGTTGTTTTATTGTTAGGAATTTTTATCTTTAATACTTCTGATTTTTTACCAAGTTACACTAGACTTGCAATAGTATTTTTAATTTTACCTTTCATATTTTTTACTTTTAGAAAAGAAGAACATTTTGATAAAAAGAAATATTTTTTAATTCTTGTTTTTTCAATATTGGCGACTATTTTTTATGATACTGTTGCACAAAATGTTTGGTTATGGAGGTTCCCGTATGAATCAGTGAGTTTTTGGATACTTGGAATACCCTTAGAAGAATATATTTTTGGTTTCTGGTTTCCTTCTATCGTTCTTGGAATCTACACTTCTTTACCAAAAAGAAAAGTAAAAAGGGGTATCTTTGATAATATTCCTCATGTAAGTGAACCAATATTATTTGGTATTATTTTTGCGTTACAACTTATTACATTATATACATTTTTATCAAACCCAGATTCTTATTTTAAATGGGTACTTATTTTTGCTATTTTACCATCAGTATTTTATTTTTGGAGAAAAAGAGAACACATAGATAAATATAATCTTTTGTGGACGCTATTGATAATGGTTAGTATAGTTTTTTTAATTGATTCCATTTTTATCCCTGCAAATACATGGTATTACAATGATGATTCTCTTATAGGAAGAATATTTTCTATACCAATAGATGACATAATATTTTCTTATTTTAATACGATTTTTGTTATAGGTATTTATACATCATTACCAAATAAGAAACTATTTTTAGGAAAAGAGTGAATATTATCAATAAAATAAGTTCTAACATTAACTCAGATACACAAAAGATAGCTATTTTCCTGATTAAGTTCATACTTAATAGATTATCAATTCATTAACTAATTAATTTTATGCTTACAACAATT
>PFOY01000016.1 GCA_002792755.1 Candidatus Nomurabacteria bacterium CG_4_10_14_0_2_um_filter_30_12 | reverse complement strand
TTAATGCTTCAAATCTTCCAAGCGGAACATATTTCTACAGAATCCAAGCAGGAGATTTTGTAGAAACCAAAAAAATGCTCCTGCTAAAATAGATTCTGTGCAAAGTCGAACTTTGCACAAATAATTCTTTATTGCTCTTTAAATTTTCCAAAAAACCGAAAGGAGGTTAATTTGGAAATCGTTCAAATATTGGTCTAAGCTCGGAGTATTAAATTACTCCGAGCTTCTTTCGTTTTATATCAAAATTTTTACCAAATTGTGCAAAGTCGAACTTTGCACAATTATAATTTTTATTATACAATACTTAGTATGTCTAAAATAAAAAATCATGCACCTGAAGAGTACTATCATATTTATAACAGAGGAATGCAAAAACAACCAATATTTGAAACAGACAAAGATCGCATACGTTTTCTCTTTCTTTTACTCGCCTTCCAAGGTAGAAATTCAATAAAAAATATAAGCAGAGAAATAAAAGAAAGTGTACAAAGTTCGACTTTGCACATAAAAACTGAATTAGAAAAAGAAATAATAGAAGATAGAACCGTAGAACTATTAAGTTTTTGTTTAATGCCAAATCATTTTCACTTACTCCTTTTGGAAAAAGAAGATGGAGGAATTGCAAAATATATGCAAAGAGTTTTAACTGCTTATACAAAATATTTTAATTTACGACATCAAAAAAGTGGACACCTATTACAAGGATCATACAAAAGCGTATGGATAGAAAATGATATACAACTTATGCATACATCCGCTTATATTCACAAAAATTCTAATGAGCTTTCAGGATGGGGAAAAAATGAAAATAAGTACCCATGGTCAAGTTTTCAAGATTATATAAATACAAATCGTTGGGGAAAACTTCTTTCTACTGATATTATATTAAATCGATTTGATAATAAGGAAGTCAATATAAAAAATTATAAAGAATTCGTTAAAACAAGCACAGCGAAAGAAAAACTCTCTTAAGATTCTTAATTGTGCAAAGTTCGACTTTGCACAGCTCACTGTTTTGTCAACATAACCGTGAAAAACTAATAAAATTACCGTATTTTCATGATTTTGGATTAAAAGTGTTGCTAATTTTTAATTAGCAACACTTTTCTTCGTTTTATACCAAAATTTTTAATACTAAAAAATCAAATTTTAACTTTAACAGACCTCACTTGTTACTTTATTTTTAATATCTTTAACTAGATAAATACTCCTTTACAGTTTTTTGTAAAAAAGTTTTAACTACATCAAACGAAACATTATGACCCTCTTTAAATAAAATGGGCTCTTTAAGTACGTCATCAAAATAAACAAGTGATTTTAAAATTAGAGATTCATCAAGACTTGGATACTTTTTCACAAAATTCTCTAAGAGTTCCGATAATAGTAATTTTTGTAAAATAAAATACAAATCAATATAATCCTTTTCTAGATATCGACTGGTAATAGCAGATAATTTCATACAACCAATATCAACAACTGAAGCAATATTAAAATAATCAGTTTTTACAAGAGGCTGTAAAAGAGAGTGGTGATAACCAAAAAAACTAAGTTGAATACTATCATCAACCAAACAAGAAACCGTATTTTTTTCTTGTTGCGTGATAATTAATCTATGCGAAATAAAAATTGAAGAAATTTTTTCAATCAAAAGAGTAGTATCAAAATCACCTTCTTTAAAAAAGTCAAAATCAATACTGTCACGATAACCAAGTTGAAGCACAAGCCCTGTTCCACCAGCAAGATAAAAATTATCATTGGAAAAATTTTCCAACAGAGGGAGAATTGCTCGTCTCTTATCATCAAGGATGT
The DNA here is from genome assembly GCA_002792755.1 of Candidatus Nomurabacteria bacterium CG_4_10_14_0_2_um_filter_30_12. Classification (GTDB taxonomy): domain Bacteria; phylum Patescibacteriota; class Minisyncoccia; order Phycocordibacterales; family UBA9973; genus UBA9973. Next base: position 25,793 of record PFOY01000016.1, on the reverse strand, counting down.
TCCAATATAAATCCATATTATGTAAATCGTCCACTCCTTAATGGATGAACATTAAATACAAGCGACCACAATGCTAAAGATTTTTTATTCCAGTCAGAACTAGTACTTTTTTTAATCACTTCAGCAATTTCTTTTTCTGGAAATACTTCACGAAGCCAAAAAATTGCATCGTTTGTGCCACGATTTAATACATTTTGAATAATCCTTATCCGATGATCAGGTACAGATAAATCAATCATGTCAACATTATATGACCATAAACATACTTTTACAGATTCTGGAATTATTGTCTTCATTTTTTTATTATACCATATTTTAGCTAAATTTACTCTCAAAATTAAAATAATAACTTTGCAAGAACCATAACTGTGCAAAGTTCGACCTTGCACAGTTCACTGTTTTGTCAACATAATCGTGAAAAACTAATAAAATTACCGTATTTTCACGATTTTGGATAATCATGCCAAAATTTTTAAATCTTATAAACTAACTCATTGAATATACCTTAATATTTCTTGCATTTTAATAAAGCCTGTGATATCCTATATATATACGAGTCCTGTCGAAACAGGGCTTTTTAAATTAATAATACAGGCACTAGGCATTAGGCATTAGCTAAATTAAAAAAAGCTAGAGCCTAAGGCCTAAAGCCTAAAGCCTTATTATGTTAGACATAAAAACATTTAAATCAGCGTTGGAACAGCTGGAAGAAGAGAAAAAGATTCCAAAAGAGAAAATATTAGATGCCATAGAACAAGCGATGGCTGCTGCTTACAAAAAAGATTACGGCAAAAAAGGACAAATCATACGTGCTAAATTTGACCTAGAAACAGGAAAAACAGATTTTTTTCAAATTAAAATAGTTGTCGATGAGACAATAGCAAAAATAGACGAAGAAGGTGAAGAGGATAAAGAATACTCAGTAAAAAATGATGGCGATGAACGCGTACGTTTTAATAGTGAACATCACATAATGCTAGAAGACGCAAAAAAAATAAAAAAGAATGTTGAACTAAATGATGAAGTCGTCTTCCCTCTTGAAGCAAAAGATGATTACGGAAGAATAGCAGCTCAAACAGCAAAACAAGTTATTATTCAAAGAATTCGTGAAGCTGAACGCACATCTATAATAGATGAATATGGTACAAAAGAAGGAGAAATAGTGACAGGTATAGTACAAAAAATAGAAAGAGGAAATATATATGTAGATTTCAATCGTGCTACTGGAATATTACCAGCAGAAGAACAAATTCCTGGAGAATTCTTCCAAAGAGGACAACGTGTCCGTGCATATTTATATTCAGTAGAAGACACAGCAAGAGGTATAAACCTCCGTCTTTCTCGTTCTCATCCTAAGTTTATAGAAAAACTCTTCTCAATTGAAGCACCAGAAATAGAAAATGGCGTAGTAGAAATAAAATCTATTGCCAGAGAAGCAGGTGCTCGTTCAAAAATAGCAGTACATTCAAATGATGAACACATCGATCCTGTCGGTTCATGTGTCGGACAAAAAGGTACACGAGTAAACACTATCACTCAAGAGCTTTTAGGGGAAAAGATTGATATAATTCCTTGGTCAGAAGACCCAAAGCAATTTGTTTCCAATTCCCTTTCACCTGCGAAAGTACTTTCAATTGAAATAGATGAAAAAGAACATAAAGCAGTAATAGAAGTAGCAGAAGATCAACTTTCTTTAGCTATTGGTAAAGGTGGACAAAATGTTCGTCTTGCTGCAAAGCTCACTGGTTGGAGAATAGACATAAAAGGAAACAGTAAAGAAGTAGCTTCTACTGATGGAGAGAATGTAGAAATGACAGAAGAAGAAAAATAAAAAAAATCATGAATCCCGTTAGAAATTTACAAAACGGGATAATATTATAAAAATAACAAAATCTCCTATCTTTATATATAAAAATATATGTACGGATGGTATGATTTCTAAACGGGATGAATTCATTTTTATTGTTTGCAATTATTAGTTCTCTAGTAGCGATAGTTTATGGTTTATTGTTAGCTAAAACAATATTAAAAAAAAGTGCTGGTAATGAAAAAATGCAGTCCATAGCAAATGCTATTGCTGAAGGTGCAAAAGCATATTTAAATAGACAATACAAAACTATCGGAATGATAGCCTTCGTTTTATTTTTTATACTTTGGTTTGGACTCGGTATCAATTCAGCTCTTGGATTTATTTTAGGTGCATTTCTATCTGCTTTTGCAGGATATATTGGTATGAATGTATCTGTCAAAGCAAATGTAAGAACTACAGAAGCTGCAAGAAATGGCTTAAAGGAGGCATTATCCATAGCTTTCAAAGGAGGAACAGTCACAGGACTTCTCGTAGTAGGGCTCGCTCTTTTAGGTGTAGCAGGATTATATGCTATTACTGGTGACATAAAAGCTTTAATAGGTCTTGGATTTGGAGCATCTCTCATTTCAGTCTTTGCAAGATTGGGTGGAGGAATATTTACAAAAGCTGCTGATGTCGGAGCTGATCTCGTTGGAAAATTAGAAGCTGGTATTCCTGAAGATGATCCAAGAAACCCTGCTGTCATTGCAGATAATGTCGGAGACAACGTAGGAGATTGCGCTGGTATGGCTGCTGATCTTTTTGAAACTTATGCTGTGACATCAGTTGCGACAATGCTTCTCGGTTCTCTTCTTTTTGTAAATTTTGAAGGAGCACTTTTATACCCTCTTGCAATAGGAGGTGTAGCAATAATTTCTTCAATAATAGGAACTTTATTTGTTAAATTAGGGAAAAACAACAACATAATGGGTGCTTTGTATAAAGGATTGATTGCTTCTGGTATTTTAGCGGCGATTTCTTTTTATCCAATTACAAAATTACTTATGGAAAATAATCCCGGTAGTTATTCTGTAATGGGTTTATTTATTTGTGCAATCACAGGGCTATTAGTCACAGGAGCACTCGTAATGATCACAGAATATTTCACTTCTACAAAATACTCCCCTGTTCAATCTATAGCAAAAGCTTCAGTCTCAGGACACGGAACAAATGTCATTCAAGGTTTAGCAATTTCAATGAAATCAACAGCTCTTCCTTTACTTTCAATCGTAGCTGGAATTTTAATCACATATAATTTTGGAGGATTGTATGGTATAGCTATCGCTGCTATGTCTATGCTTTCAATGACAGGTATCATAGTCGCAATCGATGCTTATGGACCAATCACAGACAATGCAGGAGGAATAGCAGAAATGGCAGAGCTTCCTAAAGAGGTTCGTGATGTCACAGACCCTCTCGATGCAGTTGGTAATACTACTAAAGCTGTCACAAAAGGTTATGCTATAGGTTCAGCTGGTCTAGCAGCACTCGTTCTTTTCTCTGCTTACACTGAAGAAATAAGAACAATCACAGGAGAAATGATGAAATTTGATTTGAGTGATCCTAGGGTTATTGTTGGATTATTTATTGGAGGACTTTTACCTTATTACTTTGGTGCATTATGCATGGAAGCAGTTGGCAAAACTGCTGGAAAAGTTGTAGATGAAGTACGCAGACAATTTAAAGAAATAAAAGGAATAATGGAAGGTACTGCAAAACCAGAATATGGAAAATGTGTAGATATCGTCACTACTAGTGCAATCAAACAAATGATATTACCAGCATTGATCCCAGTACTTACTCCAATATTAGTTGGTTTTATATTAGGACCCGTAGCACTCGGTGGGCTTCTCGTGGGCTCAATAATTACTGGACTATTCGTAGCAATATCTATGACATCGGGTGGAGGAGCATGGGATAATGCAAAAAAATATATTGAAAGTGGTAATTTTGGAGGCAAAGGAAGCGATGCTCATAAAGCAGCTGTCACTGGTGATACTGTGGGTGACCCATACAAAGACACAGCAGGTCCAGCAATCAATCCAATGATTAAAATATTAAACATCGTTGCCTTACTCATAGTCGCTTTTTTAATCTAAATACACTTTTTAAAACTTATCAAAAAAAACATAGATTGGTACTTTTAAAAACCACACATAATTTTCTGCTGAAAATTTGCTATGCCCCGCCTGCCATCGCTTAATGCACTGTCTTATCTTCATAACTTACTGTAAGTATAGTAAACTTATTTGTGTAAATACTTAAATAGTTTTGGCATTGGCGGGCAGGTCGGCTCGACAGCCTGTGCAATGCTTTTTAAAAGCACCAATCTATGTTTTTTATCTTAAAATGGTATAATTAAACTTGTGATAAACAAATCACATTATTAATAATTAACATAATAAAAAATTTATGAATCCCGTTAGAAATTTATCCGCCAGAGGCGGACAGGCATAACGGGAAAATATTATAAAAATAACATAAATCAACTATCTTTATATATAAATAATATATGTACGAATGGTATGATTTCTAAACGGGATGAAAAAATATTTAAGTTTGTTTTTAGTTTTAACTATAGCACTCACAATAAGTGTCAAAACAATAAAAGCAGAAGAAGAAAATAATAATGAAGATAGAGCAGTGCCAACATTGTATGATCAAAACATTGATATCGATAGTGATAAAGACGGCATACTAAATGTAAAAGAACAAGGAGTAAAAAAATCTCCTATGTTAATAAAAGAAAAACGTATGGAATTTAAAGATAAAGTCAGAGAATTAAGAAAAGAAAAAGATGGAATATTATCTGATATGAAAATGGAAAGAGAAAAAGCCGTAAAGAAAATGAAGGAAGCTAAAGATGAATTCAAAATTAAAATTGAAGAACAAAATGGAGAAATCTCTGAAGATATTAAAAATCAAATAGAAGCTAAAAAGGAAGAAGCTAAACAGGTAATGGAACAAGCAAGAGAAAAAATGAAAGAAGCTAAAGAAAAAATTAAAACAGAAGTAGAAACAAAAAGAGAAGAAGCTAAAACAAAAATGGAAGAACTAAAAACTAAAGTAAGTGAAATTAAAGATGAAGTAAAGGCAAAAATAGCAGAAGAGAGAATAGTGGGACGAGAAAAAGCATTAGAAAGATTTGATAAAGTTATAGAAAATGTCAACGGATTAAAAGATAAAATAAATGCACAAATAGCAAAACTTGAAATAAAAGGTGTAGATATTACAAAAGCAGAAAATTTCGTATCAACAGCTGAAACAAAATTAAATGATGCAAAGATTAAAGTCACAGAAGCAAATACTCTATTAGCAAGATCAACAGATCAACTTTCTGAAGAGAATAAGGCAACACTAAAAACATTAACTAAAGATACACAAACTCTTATAAAAGAAGCCCATCTAGTATTGAATGATGCAATTAAGGCATTAAAAGATGCTGTAAAAGCTAAACAAGAAGCTGATGCTACGACTGCAACAACTACCACTACTACAAATACGACAGACACTAATACCACGGAAACAACAAACTAAAAAAAATAATTTATTATAAATTTTAACTAAAAAATTATGGATCCCGTTAGAAATTTACAAAACGGGATAAAATTATAAAAATAACATAAATCAACTGTCTTTATATATAAAATATATATGTACGAATGGTATGATTTCTAAACGGGATGGAACCAGAAAAAAAATCAAATGGGGCGTTAGTTGGATCAATAATTATTATCATAATACTCATAGCTGGTGGAATATATGTTTGGCAATCAAATGTACAAAAAGTATTAGAACAAAAGAAATTTCAAGAAGAAAATGTAATTCCAGCTGATACTACAGAACTAAATACACTAGAACAAGATCTTAATACGACAGATACTAATGTTGATGTTGATGTAAATAGTATTAACTAAAGTATTTCAAAAAAACATAAATTAGTACTTCCTTCGGCATACACAATTAGATTCGTAAACCACGTTCAAGTTCGAATGCGGGCCGTGAGAAAGCATCTAATTTATGTTTTTTGTTTTTATTTGAAAAAAAATGACTTTTAGTATAAAGTAGGAGAATGCAAATAAAAATCAATAAATTACCAAAAAGTGAAGTGGAAATAGAGGGAGAGATTGAAACAGATGTTTTTGAGGCTTATTTTAATAAGGCTTTAAAACGAATCGGAGAGAAATTAGAAGTAGATGGTTTTCGTAAAGGAAAAGTTCCTGAGAATGTTTTACTATCTAAAATTCCTGAAGCTCAGATATTAGGAGAAATGGCAGAAATGGCTTTAAGTGAACATTATCCAAAAATATTAGACGAAAACAAGATCGATGCTATCAGCCGTCCAGAAATTTCTATCACAAAGCTCGCTCGTAAAAATCCATTAGGTTTTAAAATAAAAACTGCGACAATGCCAGAAATGACATTACCTGACTACAAAGAAATTGCTAAAAAAGTAATCTCAAACATTACAGAAGAAGACAAAAAGACAGAACCAACAGAAAAAGAAGTAGAAGATACAATCATGGATATTAGAAAGTCACGTGCTCCTAAGATTCACATGAAGGATGAAGCAGAAAAACAAACACATGAACATAAAGATGGTGAAGTTTGTGAACATGAAAACCAGGTGTCGGACACCAAAAATTACCCGGTGTCCGACACCCAAGAATTACCAGAGTTTAATAATGATTTTGTACAAGCATTAGGACCCTTCAAAGACGTAAAAAATTTTAAGGAAAAATTAAAAGAAAATATAAAATTAGAAAAAGAAAACCAAGTAAAAGAAAAAACAAGATTAAAAATTGTTGAAAAAATAATTGATGATTTAAAAATTGAACTTCCAGAAATATTAATAGAAATAGAATTAAATAAAATTTTATATAGAATGGAATCTGATATCACACAAATGGGATTAAAGTTTGAGGATTATCTAAAACATTTAAACAAAACTATAGAAGATTTAAGAAAAGAATTCAGAACTGATGCAGAAAAGAAAGCTAAACTCGCTCTAGTTTTAAATAAAATTGCAGATGAAGAAAAGATAAAAGCAGATCCAGAACAAGTAGCTAATGAAGTAGCTATGATTTTGGAACACTATAAAGATGCAGACGCTGAACGCGCCCAAATGCACACAGAAAATGTCTTAACTAACGAAAAAGTCTTCCAATTTTTGGAGAATCAACAATAAAATAAAGAAATATAGAACTTAGAAAGCCTTGCACAGGAGTTTAGAAAATAAAAATGGTACTCCACTTATTATTTTCTTGAGTGACGAGCAGAACGCTCCCAAAGCTTTGCCAGATAGATTGCTTTATAAATTTTGATATTTCTTTATTTTATCTTTTACAAAAGACCAAGTTTTTGCTATTATACTCTTATGTTAATACCAACAGTAATAGAAAAATCACAATTTGGAGAACGAGCTTATGACATATATTCTCGTCTTTTGCGAGAAAGAATAGTCTTTTTAGCAGGCCCTATCGATGATCATACTGCAAACATCATCATTGCACAGCTTCTTTTTCTTGAATCAGAAGATTCCAAAAAAGATATCGCACTTTATATCAATTCCCCTGGCGGTTCCGTCACTTCCACTATGGCTATAGTAGACACAATGAACCACGTCCGCCCAGATATTTCTACTTTTTGTGTCGGGCTCGCTGCTTCAGGTGCAGCACTCATCCTTTCTGCTGGTAAAAAAGGTAAAAGATTTATTTTACCCAATGCAGAAGTAATGATTCATCAACCATTAGGAGGTGTAGAAGGTCAAGCCACAGATATAGCTATTACAGCAAAACATATTTTAAAAACTAGAGATAGCCTAAATAAAATATTAGCTAAAAACACCGCCAAGCCACTAACTCAAATAGAAAAAGACGTAGAAAGAGATTTCTTTATGGATGCAGAAGAAGCTAAAAAATATGGAATAATAGACGAAATAGTAACAAAATCCAAAACTCCTACTCCAAAATCTTAATTTTTTATAAAAAAGACAAAATAATACCTCGTTGTTTCTACAACGAGGTGTTTAAAAACATTTACCAATGACCATTACCATGAGGATGCCCATGGTGTCCAACGCTCTTTCCAGAGCTAGTTGGAGGGAAAATCCCCCTCCTTTTTTTTACAGGAATATTATTAATTTTATCCCGCAGAGCAACAAAATCATTTGAATCAAGCTCATTTGACAATCTTGCCAAAGCCAAAGAAGCTGAGTTGATTTTGCCCTGTTCCAACAAATTTTCAATATATTGTTTTGAAGTAGTTGAAACAGAATCATCCTCAAGAACCAAAAGAGTAGCACCATTAAAATCAGACATGTATAACTCCTTACAAAATTTTGAATAAATAATTAGTTAAGAACTCTATATATATTATCACACAAAACAAATAAAAACACAATAGATGGACAAAATAAGTATAATTTGTTATATTAATTATGTTGACTTTTACAAATTTATTTTTACTTGGTTTATAAAAATATCCCCATATATGTTGTTGCAAATTAAAACATCAGAGAAAAATCTAATTATCTCTCTAATAAAAGAAATAAAGCAGATATAGTGGCTTGTTTTTATAAGCCGACACAAGGCTTATGAGCACATTAATGGTAATACTGATAGGAGTAGCTGTACTCCTTTTAGGTGTTGGAATTGGGTACTATCTGCGAGTGATAGTAGCACTAGGAAAAAGAAAATCTATAGAAATAGATATAAAGCAAATGATGGTCAGCGCTAAAGAAGAAGCGCAAAAAATAACAGATGAAGCTAAAGAAAAAGTAGAAAAGAGACAATCAGAATTAAAAGAAGAAGAAAAAAGACACGAACAAGAATTTAAGGAAACTGAAAAAAGACTTATCAAAAAAGATGAGTTTTTAGATGTTCGACAAGTCGAAATAAACAAAGAAGCTGAAAACATCAAACAAAAAGTAGAAGAAATTAAAAAAATTCAAGAAAAAGTCTCTGATATAGAAACAGAAAAAAGAGTTGAACTTGAAAAAGTATCTAAGCTAACAGAAGAAGAAGCTAAAGAAGTATTAATGAAAGATATCGAAAAGAAATACGAAGAAGATATTTTAATTAGAATTCAAAAACTTGAAAATAATAACGAAGAAAAACTAGACAGAAGAGCAAAAGATATTTTAGCCACTTCTATTCAACGTCTTGCCTCAAGTACTGCTTCAGAGCTCATGACAACGATAGTAAGTATCCCAAATAATGAAATAAAAGGTAAAGTTATCGGAAAAGAAGGCCGAAATATAAGGGCTTTTGAGAGAGCTTCAGGTGTAGAGCTCATAGTAGATGACACTCCAGGATCTATAATCATCTCTTCTTTTGATCCTATAAGACGTCAAGTTGCTCGTCTCGCACTAGAAAATTTAATATTAGATGGACGTATTCAACCAGCTAAAATTGAAGAATTAGTAGAAAAAGCAAAAGAAGATATAAATAAAATTATAAAAGAAAAAGGAGAGCAAGCTGTATATGAATGTGGAATATTTAATTTTGATCCACGCATAGTAGCTATCTTGGGAAGACTTTATTTCCGTACAAGTTATGGACAAAACGTACTTCAACACTCCATAGAAATGGCTCATATCGCTGGAATGATTGCGGAAGAATTAGGTGTAGATGTAGCAATAGCGAAAGCAGGTGCACTTGTACACGACATAGGTAAAGCTCTTGATCATGAAGTTCAAGGTACACACATAGAGATAGGAATGAGAATATTGCAAAAATTCGGAGCAGATGAACGCGTAATCACAGCAATGAAATCTCACCATGAAGATTATCCATACGAAACAATAGAATCAATAATAGTTCAGACAGCTGATGCTATCTCAGGAGGTAGGCCGGGAGCACGTCGTGATTCAGTAGAAAATTATTTAAAGAGATTGCAAGAACTAGAAGCTTTAGTAAATGCATTTGATGGAGTAGATAAATCATATGCATTACAAGCTGGACGTGAAATTCGTATATTTGTCACTCCAGAAAAGATTTCTGATGCAGAAACAAAGATAATGGCTCACGATATTGCGATAAAAATAGAACAAGAACTCAAATATCCTGGTGAAATAAAAGTCACAATGATACGAGAAACTAGAATTATAGAATACGCTAGATAATTATCTAAATGGTCTGCCTTTATGGCAACGAAAGTAAGCCCTTAAAAACCCTTGCCCTTAAAAAACCCTTGATATATAATGTATAGGTGTTAATTATATAAGTAATTGGCCCTCCATAGGCGGGCAAGGTCGAAAGTATTATTAATAGTATGTTAGGTATTAGGTCCTAGGTACTAGCAAAAAATGCTAAAGCCTAAATTCCCTAAAGCCTAGCGCCTTATTTTTTATGAATAAACAAGCATTAGCAGAATGGGTACACGGTAAACTTGGTGGTACAAAAGTACAAGCTGAGGAAATCGTAGATGGATTATTTGGTGCTATCATAGACACCATGAAAAAAGGTGGTGAAGTATCAATTGCTGGTTTTGGAATCTTTTCCGTAAAAGGACGTGCTGCTAGAATGGCTCGTAATCCAAAAACTGGAGAACAAGTCAAAGTAGCTGCAAAGAAAGTTCCAAAATTTAGAGCTGCAAAAGCCCTAAAAGACTCAGTCGCATAAATCTTTCCTGTCTGCGCAGGCAGGTCATGTAAAGTAAATTGACTACAAAAAATCCCCTCTAAAGGGGATTTTTTGTTTTATATATCAAATTAATATTTTCTAACCACAGCCTTGAGGACAGCTACCACATTCAAGCTTTGTGTCGGATATATAGGCTTATAGTTTTTATTTGCTGGTTGTAGCCAGACTTTTTCTGTCACTTTTCCTGCCGTGAGTGTAGTCGAACGGCGAAAATACTTCATTGTAAATTCTCCATTCACTTCTGCTATCACTATCTGCATATCTTTCGCTACGTTTGTTTTCTCTACGAGCACCATATCCCCTTTTTCTATATGTGCATCTATCATAGAATCACCATCAACTTCCAACATATAAGTAAGTGGTTTATTTTTAATTAAAAAATCATCTAGATTCACAGTGTCAGTCATCTCTTCTTCTACGGTAGCTGGGAATCCTGCAGTCACAAAACCAAGCATTGGAACATTAACAATATTTTCTTCAAAAGTTTCACTAGGAATTAACCTACCTAAATGATCTTTAGATACAAGCCCAGCTTCTATTAATTTCTCAACAACTCTAAAAACAGCATTCTTGGATTTAAAACTAAAAAGCTTCATCATCTCAGAATATGTGGGCATTCTTTTATTTCTTTTGTAAAAAGTTTCTAATTTTATTTGATAAGGATTTTTGTTCATCCCGTTAGAAGCAGGTCGCTGTCATTAATAATAACTTTTAATCTCCGTTACAAACTGCGACCGTGGCTTCTAACGGGACAGGTTTAAAAAAAAGAAGCAATTCTAGAGCTGGAAGAGAAAAGAAATCTTTTCAAGAAACTTTGCCTATTGTAAAAACGTACTTTCTTTAAAAGAAGTTTATGATCTCGAGCTTCTTTGATATATTCTTCTCCGCGAAGAATTTTTAAATCAATTATTCTATTAATTCTTTGTATCTCTCTTTCTATTGTTTTAAAATATTGTTTTTGTGACATGTTATTAATAGGCTTTAGGAGACTAGGCTCTAGGCATTAGCTAGAACTTAGACCGAACAGCCACTTAATTACTAATGTAAATAGTATAAGTGAACGAGCGTTCACTGTCAATAATATAACTGTGGATAACTCCCACACCTATAATACTGTCTCTTTTTATTCTGCCAAACAAGATAGAAGAAAAATTATTTTATAAATAGTAAAATAGATTACTTTATTCCTCTTTTTAAAAAGCAGAGTAACAATATTATAGGTGTGGGAAATAACTACGAATTAACTTTTGGTCTATATTGTATAGCCTCTAAAATATGATTTGAATTTACTTCTTCTGAATTCTCAAGGTCCGCTATTGTGCGGGCTATTTTTATTACTCTATGATACGCCCTTGCAGATAATGCCAAACGTTCAGCACTATCATCTAACAAATTCCTCACATCATCATTAAGCTTAACTATGTTTGCTAAATCTTTCACATTCATTTCACTATTAGTAGTTATTTTTCTGTCATATTTAACAAATCTTTTTTTCTGAATTTCACGAGCATTCATCACTCTCTTTTTTATCCATTCACTTTTTTCTCCATCTCCTATTTCTCCTAATTTTTTATAATCAACATTCCCAACTGAAACCCATAAATCAATACGATCCATAATAGGACCTGATAATTTTCTTTTATATCTATCCAAATCAAAAGGTCTACAGATACAAGCTTTCTGTTTATTTCCTGCATTCCCACAAGGACAAGGATTCATAGCTGCAACTAAAATAAAATTTGAAGGAAATGTAGCTGTGCCTTTCGCGCGAGAAATAGAAACAATGTTATCTTCTAATGGTTGTCTTAAAGATTCAATCACCCTTTTTTCAAATTCTGGAAATTCATCTAAAAACAAAACACCTCTATGGGCAAGTGTCACTTCTCCTGGTTTTGGATAAGTCCCTCCACCTATTATAGATACATAAGAAGAAGTATGATGAGGCGAGCGGAATGGTGGAGATGAAATCAATTCGCCTTGTGAAGCTCCAGCCACAGAATGTATCCCAGTAATTTCCAACACTTCATCAAGCACTAAATCTGGTAATAATCCTGAAAAGGCTCGAGCAAGCATCGTTTTACCTGTGCCAGGAGGACCATACATAGCAATATTGTGTCCACCAGCAGCTGCTATTTCGAGTCCTCTTTTAGCACCTTCTTGACCTTTCACATCAGAAAAATCTAAACCTTTATTTTCTTTCTTATAATTTATTTCTGTTTTACGTTGTACTGATATTTTTTTATTTACTTTTCCATTAATTTTTGAAGATATTATATCAATATGATCAACCACTTCTTTTAAACTACTAGCCCCAAATATTTTTATACCTTCTACAAGTGCTGCCTCAACAGCATTTTCTTTTGGTAAATAAATTTCTTCATATCCAGCACGTTTAGCTTCCATTACAAGAGGAAGTGCACCTCTGATGCGTCTCAAGGTTCCATCGAGCCCTAACTCTCCAAGGAAAATCTTCTTCTCAGGGTCAAATTTTACATAACTAGATGCGAGCATATATGCGAGAGCAATAGCAAGATCAAAAAACGGCCCTTCTTTCTTTAAATCGGCTGGTGAGAGTGAAACTATTATTTTTTGATTTTTTGCTTTTGGAGATTTAAATCCAGAATTCTTTATAGCCCCGCTGACTCTATCTTTCGACTCATCCACGGCTTTATCAGGAAGCCCTACCACATTAAAAGTATGCATACCTTTCGACAAATCAACCTCAATCGTTACGATCTGCCCTAGAAGGAGATTTACTTGTGCTGAATAAACTTTTGCAAAACTCATAATAATTTTAAATTAAAAGTTGTTAGCTTTCAAAGAATTTCTAAGCCTCCATTAAAATTCTTTAAATCTAACAACTTCTACTGGTTAAATCCAATTAACTATTCAAATGTTTTTTGCATGTTTTTGCAGCAGAGTTAACTTCCATGCGAGCTACCTCAATATCTTTTTTACATACCTCACATTTACCAAAAGATACTTTATTTAATCCATCAAGCGAACCTAAGATATTATTTAGTCTCGTTTCTAAAACTTTTATCATAGTACTTCTAGCTTCAAAATCTTCAAATCTATCAGCCATATCATTTTGGTCTGATTCTCTTGAATCTATCTCTTCTGGAATAGCTTCCCATTCATTTGTCTCAGGATTTAACTTTCCGATATCACGAATTTGGTCGAGAAGCATATCTCTTTCTTTTTCCAACTTTTCTTTAATTTTTTTCTTATCTAACATACACAAATACTAACACTTTCAATTAAAAAGGCAACTAAAAAAACACTAAATATTATAACACTATTATAAATTTTTTTATTTCTTCACCTTACTAGAATTAAGGCGTAAAACTACTTCATTTACTGCACTTTCTGAATCAGTAATCACAATAGAATTATCGTCAAGATATACATACATAAGTATTATTTTCCCATCATTATCCTTAAGAATTCGTGCATTTTTATTGCTGACAATACCTTCTTCCCAATCTTTTGTAAATAAATAATTAGTTTCTGGTGTTAGATCTACACCAAAGAATCCATAAAAATCATATAACATTTTATTTTCCCAAACCTTCATTACGGGGAAAATATCAGTAAAAGATCTAATTTTTAATAAAATAAATAAATCACCAATATTTGGTGAGACAGAACTTGCTCCACTTTTGAATATACCAATTAAAAAATTATTACTAAATAAATTAGACTGATCTTTGTTCAAGCTTCCTTTTATAAAAGTCATAAATTTATTAAAACTTACAACCATTTTATTTTCTGTAAGATATATACCATTCACTCCGCCAATTTTTACTTTGGTATTATTTGATCTATTAAAAATAGTCTGCACTATTTTATCTTCAGTAAATCCATCTATTGCATAAAAATCAGTTTGATCAGTAAAAATAATAGAACTATATAATGGAGCAACTGAAACAGTATTTATTTCTTTATTAAAAAAAAATAAAAAAATAAAAAGAATAGAAGCTAAAAACAATAACAAAAAACCTATCAACAAAAAAGTCTTATTCTTTGCTGATTCTGGAGATAGATTTTTCTTCTGAGCTTCATGTTCTTCCTCTTCATGAATTATCTTTTTTATTAAGCCACCTCTGTCATTTTCAATAGCTTTCACCATATCTTCAGCAAAAGTTTCTACATTTTTATTTTTTAATTTACTATCTTCCATAATCCATAATTACTTATATTATAATACAAAATAAGTTTTTAAAACCTTTTTTACTTTCTGAATATTTTTAGTACTCAACTCTCCAATTTTACCAAGAACCACTACTTTATCAAGTGTAGCGATTTTTGTAATTTTAATTATTGATTTTAATTTAAGCCCAGTTTTTTTAAACTCTTTTTCTTTTTCATCAATTAAAACATCAAATTTATCAACCCCATTTTTAAAACTGGAAGAAATAAAACAAACTGTAATATCGCCTCCTTTATTTTGAATTCCAAGAATAAGAGCCGGACGAACTTTATTGCCAGAAAGATCAGTAAATGGAAAAGGTGTTAAAACTATATCACCAAATTTATACATATTTATTTTTTATATCTTTTATAGAATAAATTTCAGGTTCATTCGTTAAAAAATCAAAACTTTTTGAATATGTATTAATGTTTGTTATTTCTGAAAGTCTCCCATTCCAAAATTCTGGAAAAGGAATTAAAACAACCTCTGGAACATTCCTACGTCCAATGACAATAGATTTGCGATTTGTAACTACAATATTTATAAGATCACTTATTCTTTCTCTCGCTTCTGTTGTAGAAAGTGTTTTTATATTCATAATCATATTGTACAAAATGTACAAATTAAAAGCAACATACTACACCATTACTAAGATTAAGATTTCTTAAAAAAACCGCTATCTGCTTCCTTGATAGATAAACTTATCTTACCTTGTTCTCTATCTACTTTTAAAATCTTCACAGGTACTATCATACCTTCCTTTATAATATCACTAACTCGCTCTACGCGAAATGGTGCCATTTCAGAAATATGAACCATACCATCAGTGAAAGAATTAAGTCTCACGAAAGCTCCAAAATCTGCAATTCTTACAACTTCTCCTTTTAAAATCTCACCAACATTAAATTCATGTGTCATTTCTTCTATTATTTTCTTTGCGATTTCAGCTGCACCATCTTTACCTGTAAGATATACAGTACCATCATCTTCAATAGTTATTTCAGATCCTGATCTTTCTTTTATATCTTTAATTGTCTTTCCGCCACCACCTATTACCATACCTATCTGATCCATTTTGATTTTTATAATTAAAATCTTTGGTGCATTTTTAGAAATTTCTGCTCTAGGTTTTGGAATTTCTTTTTCAATCCTATCTAAAATAGTAAGTCTCGCAACTTTAGCTTGTTTCATTGCTTCACCTAATATTTTTATCGGTACTCCTTCCACTTTTACATCTAGCTGAATAGCTGTGACACCATCTCTAGTACCAGCAACCTTAAAATCCATATCTCCATGATGATCTTCTGGTCCTTGAATGTCTGTCAGTATCTTATATCTAGGTTCATTTGTAATTCGTAATTGTTCATTCGTAATTGATTCCATCATGAGACCCATAGCGATACCACCTACTGGTGCTTTGATAGGTACTCCTCCATCCATAAGTGCAAGAATAGATGCACAGATAGAAGCTTGTGAAGTAGAACCATTTGAAGCCATTGATTCAGAAACAATACGCATTGTATAAGGAAATTCTTCTACAGAAGGCAACACCATAGCTAAAGCTTTTTCAGCAAGAGCTCCATGACCGACTTCTCTACGATTAGTATTACCTACACGTCCTACTTCACCGCCTGAATATGGAGGAAAATTATAATGATGCATAAATCTTTTTTCTTCTTTCAGCTCCATTCCATCAACTAAAAGTTTTTCCTCTGGGCCACCTAAAGTAAGCACAGAAAGCACGTGTGTTCCACCACGATAAAATATTCCACTACCATGTAATATAGAAGAAAGTCCTCCAGCTTGTGCATAAAGACCGCGAAGTTCATCCATTTTCCTTCCATCAGCACGCTTATCTTCATCAATAGCTTTTGTATGCAACATGCTATTTTCTGTATTATCAAAAAGGTCGTCTTCTACAGCAAAATCTTTTCTATCAGGATAATTATCTTTTACTATTTTATTCCAAACATTATGAAGCTCATCTATCTTCTTTTTTCCTACTCCAGAAAACAAAGCTTCTTCCATTTTAGGTAAAATATTTTCATTAAATAACTTTACTGACTCCTTACTTATCTTTTCTTTTTCTATCACTCTTTTAAGTATACCTATTTCAGCAACTATTTTCTTTTGAAAATTTTCTAATTTAGTTATTTCAAGACTTGCCACCTTAAATGCTTCTTCTAATTCATCTTCTTTCGTTTGATGAGCTGCAGCTTCTATCATATTTATATTTCCATCTTTTCCACAAATAGTTAAATCAAATTTATATTTAGAATCATCTTGTCTTAAAGACTGAATTGGATTTACTACTAAGGTGTCGCTATCATACTTACCAACACGTACTGCTCCTACAGGACCCGCCCATGGAATATTAGATACAGCAAGTGCAAGTGAGGCAGCATTAACAGCCAAAATAGTAGGGTCTTCTTGGTCTAGCGACAACACAGTAACTATTATTTGTACTGCATGACGCATCGATTGATCAAAAAGTGGACGAAGTGTCCTATCTATTACCCTACAAGCAAGCACGGCATCTTCTGATGGCTTACCTTCTCTGTGCATAAATCTAGACCCTAAAATCTTACCAGTAGCATAAAATTTTTCTAAATAATCTACCGTTAAATTAAAAAAACCCAAACCCTCTTGCTTGTCCTTTGACATACAAGCAGTAGCGAGCACAATAGTCTCACCATATTTTAAAATCACTGAACCATGAGCTTGCTCTGCTAAATCTGAGAAAATGGCGGTCATTGTTTTACCACCAATCTCTACCGAATACTCTTTTTTTTGCATATTATTTTTACCTCAAAAAAATCTGAGGTTTTGGTTCGTGTTGAGACTACAGTATTGTTCCTCAATATAATATAGAGAACACTACTTTCTGTCTAAACGCGAACCGATTAATTTATAATTACTACTTCATACCTATTAAATATTTCCTTGAATTCAAAGAAAGATCTATAAAATCATCAACGGCTTCACGAAGTTTACCAGAAGTTGATTTACCAAACGAAATTGCCTCTACCTGTACTCCCATACTCTGAATATATTCAACCATAGGCACATAATCCCCATCACCAGCTACTAATACGACAGCATCTAGCTTCGGTGCAAATTTAATAGCATCAACTGCCAAACCTACATCCCAATCACCTTTTTTGAAACCACCATAATATACTTGTAAATCTTTCGTCTTCGTTTCAATTCCCAACTTACCAAGTGCTTCAAAAAAATTCTTTTCATCTCCTGCTTCAGATGTGATAACGTATGCTACAGCACGGACGAGCTTCCTTCCAGCTACTGCTTCTTTCAAAACTGCACCAAAATTAACTCGTGCTTTGTATAAATTACGAGCTGAATGATATAAATTTTGTGTATCAATAAAAACTCCAACCCTCTGTTCTTTATTTTTTATAACTGTCATAAATTAAGTATATCAGATAATTCACCTCTCCCCAACCCCTCTCCTTATCAAAGAAAGGGGTAAAGAGGTGAGCTAATTCTTCTAACAAAAGAAACTAAAAAACTATGCGAGATTCATTTTCTTAACTACTACATTATATTGAGTCTTATTTTTTCGTTCTAAATATTTTAAATGAATACGTCTATCAGCAACCATCTTAATGAGTCCACGACGAGAATTATTATCTTTTTTATGTTTCTTTAAATGCTTTGCTAACTCTTCTATTTGTGTAGACAAAATAGCCACCTGAACTACAGAAGACCCTGTGTCCTTTTCATGAACTTGATTTTTCTTTATAACAGTTTGCTTTTTCTTTGTAGTTAACATGAAATTATCTTAGCATGAAGCTGAGAAAAATGCAAGGTAGCGTTTTAAAAATATTGTGCGACATGTTATGATAAATATATGACCTCTGATGCATATAAATTAAAAAGAGAATTCCTAGAATATCTAGAAATTGAAAAAGGTTCAAGTTTAAAAACTATAGAAAATTACGATAGATATATCACTCGCTTTTTAGAATTTATAAAAGTAAAAGACGTAAAAAATATAACTGATGAAAACGTAAGAGAGTTTAGACTTTTTTTAAATAGACAATGTGCAGGCAACAACAGACAAACAGGTGAAACATTAAAAAAGAAAACTCAAAATTATTATCTGATAGGTATACGAGGATTTCTCAAATATTTAACAAAGAAAAAAATAGAATCTCTTCCTGCAGAAAGAATAGAACTAGCAAAAGTTCCCGAAAGACAACTCGATCTCATATCTCAAATAGAACTTGAGCGTTTACTTTCTGCACCAGAAGGAAATAGTTTAAAATCACTTCGAGATAGAGCTATATTACAACTGCTTTTTTCTACAGGTCTTCGTGTCTCTGAATTATGTTCACTCACAAGAGATCTAAATTTTTCTGCTGGAGAATTTTCTATACGCGGGAAAGGAAGCAAGATTAGAGTAGTTTTTGTTTCAGAAGAAGCAAATAAATCCATAAAAGAATATTTGAAAAATAGAAAAGATATGGATGATGCATTGTTTGTAAAAATAGCTGAAGAGAAAAGTATAAATGAAAGAGAAGGACTAGCAAGAAGATCGATAGAAAGGATAGTGAAACACTATGCGATAAAAGCTGGAATATCAAAAAGAGTTACACCTCATA
Source organism: Candidatus Nomurabacteria bacterium CG_4_10_14_0_2_um_filter_30_12 (assembly GCA_002792755.1). GTDB lineage: Bacteria > Patescibacteriota > Minisyncoccia > Phycocordibacterales > UBA9973 > UBA9973. Next base: position 6,479 of record PFOY01000016.1, on the reverse strand, counting down.
TTATCAGACATTGTTTTGCTACTGATCTTTTACAAAATGGTGCAGACATAAGAAGTGTGCAGATGATGCTCGGGCATTCAAATATTTCTACTACACAAATATATACACATATCACAGATAAACAATTACAAGAAATTCATAAAAGGTTTCATTCTAAAAAATAATATGAAAATAGTTTCGTGGAACACAAATGGATTAAGGGCAACGGCAAAACAGGGATTTCTTATACCCATATTTGAAAAAGGAAAAGTAGATATTTTGTGTTTACAAGAAACAAAAGTAGAGCCAGAACAATTAGATGAAACTGTGAAAAACATTCCTGGATATTATTCTTACTTTGCATATTCTAAATTAAGAAAAGGATATAGTGGTGTCGCAATTTATTCAAAAGAAAAACCAAAAGAAGTTTTATACGGAATGGGAATTAAAAAATTTGATGATGAAGGTAGATTATTAATTACAAAATATGAAAACAAGAATAAAAATAAGAATAAAAAATTAACAATCATAACTGGGTATTTTCCAAATGGTGGAAGTGGTCCACACAGGTTAAAATACAAATTAGAATTCTATGATGCATTTTTAAAATTTATTTTAAAACTTCGTAAAAATGGTGAACACGTTATTTTCTGTGGAGATATAAACACAGCTCACACCCCAATAGACCTCGCACGATCAAAAGCAAATGAAGAAAATACAGGATTCTTACCCATAGAACGTACTTGGATTAGTAAAGTTATAAAAAATAATTTTATAGATGTTTTTAGATATTTTTATCCAGATAAAGTTGGGGCTTATACATATTGGGATCAAAAGACTCGAGCAAGAGACAGAAACATTGGCTGGCGTCTTGATTACTTTTTTGCAGACAAATATTTTTTTAATAAAAAAAATGGAATAAAAAAAACAGGAATAGCAACAGACTATTATGGTTCAGACCACTGCCCTATTTGGATAGAGATTTAAAAACGAAAATGCCGAGTTGTTCTTAAAAACAACCCGGCAAAAAATTTACTAAAAATAATATGGTTTTATGCTCTCATGAACATAATAACCGAATATTTTGGCCACCCTGTGAGCTTCCCAAAATAAATTCTTCTTTTGGGCTACTATAAGATTTATAAAAATCCTTAAATGATCCAAAGAAGAAAAACCTAATCCCCAATTAACTGGGTATAAAATGAAAAACTTTTTTAATGCAATTTTTTCTATAATTGTTGTATCAAAAAAATCTTTTTTAATTAGGACAGAAACATAATTAAAAATCTCTGTTTGGTTATTTCCGACTTTGAAAAAGTTTAAAGCAAAAAGCTTTAGAACATCATTCACATACTTTGCTTTTTCTATACCAGAGAGATTTTCATCTTCTGGATAAAAATTAAAAAGTCTTTTAAAAACTTCTCGATCTTTCTGTTTTTGTTTTTCTTTTTTTTCTTCTTTTTTCTTTTTCAGATTACTTCTAAAATTAGAAATCAAAGAAATTATAAAAGTAAAAACATGACGAAGAAAAAATATTGCCAAAGAAATGGCAACTAAGACAATTAGAATAACGAGAACTTTATTCATAACACAACTCCTTTTTTATCTCAATCGTTCTTCGAAGAGATATTTTTTAAACAGCTGGTACGTTCTTCGCACCTTTTTTTAAATTAAAACACTTTATGTTTCATAAGTCAATCATCTAAAGTTGTATGCATTCCAGCTTAGTGTTTTTCCCAAACCATTTTTGTGATAATTTTTTTATATTCGGGGTTATATCAGTCACTAATATTTTTGCTTTTTTATTTTTAGAAAGTTTTTTCTCAATTTCAGAATGTTTTAAAAGATAGTCTTTCAATTTTTTAGGAATAATTTCATCCTGAGAAATTACTTTTATTTTTTTACCTAGAATTTTTTTAATTTCTTTTTTATAAAATGGATAATGAGTACAACCGAGAACTATCGCATCTAACTTTTTATTTAAAAATGGTTTCAAGTATTTCTTTAAAAATTGTATAGCCAAAACTTTCTCCCCTTCTTCTATAAGAGGCACGAGCATCGGTGCAGAATTTTGAAAGACCCTCGTAAAAGAAAAGAAACTTGTGCTTTTTTTGGCATACGCAATATTAGTTTCGTTAACCATATTCAGGTTCGAGTGCGGGCCATGAAAAAGCAGCAAGTTCCTTTTCTTTATTTCTTCCGGAAAAGAATTTGAACTAACTGTCCCCAAAGTCCCAAGTACACCCACCTTTTTATATTTAGCAGCTTCCTCTGCTGTAGGAATTAAAACACCTAAAATTTTTCTTAGAGACTCCCCCATGATTTTTCTTGAAGAATTATAACTCACTAAATATTCTTGTTGAATTCTTCTTAGTGCTCGAGCAGAAGCAGTATTGCAAGCAATAATAATAATCGCACAATTTTCTTTTTTAAATAAATAATCCACTGCTTCACGGGTAAATTCATAAACAGCTTCATGTGAGCGATTACCATAAGGCACTCTTTTTGTGTCTCCTAAATATACATAATCATATTCTGGCATTGCCTTTCGTATTGCTTTCGTAATAATTAAGCCACCCAATCCCGAATCAAAAATCCCAATTTTCATATATCTATATTTTAACCTCCAATTTAGAACCAAGAGCTTCAGAAACTTTCTTTAAAAAAGATAATGTCGGATTATAATTTCCAGATTCAAGTCTAGAAATAGCAGATTGGCCTGTTCCAATCTTTTTTGCTAAATCCTTTTGAGAAATGCCTCTTTTAAGTCTTTTGTCTAAAATTTGTCTAATAATAGAAAATTCAAGCTCTAAACTATCATAAGCTTCTTTTACTTTTGGATCTTTTAACGCTTCACTTTTAAGTTTTGTAAAATTTGTCATAGTTTATGATATCACATATATGTTATATAAGCAAATTCTTTCTTTCTATTGCTAAATCTATATCTTTTTTAGGTATTTTATTTTGTTTTTTAACAAAACCATGTAATAAATATATTTTATTATTATAAAAACAATAAATTATTCTTACTTGTTTTTTACCAATAATTCTCAACTCAAATAAACCATCATGCAAACTTCTACTATATGGTAAACCAAGTTTATAATTATAATTAGACAGAAAATCAATAATCCTCAATGTCCTTGCGTTTGTTGTTGGTTCCAAATTTTTCAAAAAATCATCTATATTTTTATTTACAGTTTCAATTTCCATATTTTTACATTCTAGCATATCTTTTTATTAGTGATATTATTATAGTATGCAAAAAACATGTAAAACATGTGGAGAAAATTTTGAAATCAGAGATGCTGATTTAGTTTTTTATGAACAAGTAAAAGTACCAACACCAAACTATTGTCCTGATTGCCGAATGAGACAACGACTGTCTTTCCGCAACGAACGTACGCTTTACAAACGAATTTGCGATTTATGTAAAAAGGATGGTGTGTGTCTATACCCTACTGATACCCCTTTTCCAGTTTATTGCCATAAGTGCTGGTGGAGCGACAAATGGAACCCGATGATTTTTGGGAAAAACATAGATTCAGCAAAATCTTTTCTAGAACAGTTCGGAAAATTAAAAAATGAAATACCGCGTATAGGCTTACTGGTTATTAATAGCACAGGTAGCGATTATACCAATAACGCGGAAGATAATAAAAATTGTTATTTACTGTTTGCTGCTGGTAATAATGAAGACTGTATGTATGGTCGATTAGTGCAAAGATGTAAAAATTCTTTGGATTGTGATTTCTTATACGATTCTGAACTATGCTATGAATGCATCGACACCGTAAAATCGTTTAAGTGTATGTATGGTGAGAGGTTACAGGAATGCGTGGATGTGTTGTTTTCATTTGATATGCGTAATTGTCAGAATTGTATTCTTTGTACTAATGGACGCAACCTAACCTATTGTATTGAAAACAAACGATACACTAAAGAAGAGTATGAGCAGAAAAAAGCAGAAATCTTATCTAGTCATAAAAATATACAAAAGACAAAAGAAAAATATATAGAAATCAGATCTAAGGTTATTGTAAAATTTGCTTCCACTGTCAAATGCAACAAGGTGGCTGGAGATTATTTATATAACTGCCATGATGGCATCTACATTTTCGATGACTTTGATACCAAAAATTGCTCCTACGTTGCCGATGCAGATAATATTATTGATTGTTTTGATTGTAATAATATCTATACCGGAGCTGAACGTTGTTATAACGTCATGGGTAATCTCAGTAGTAGAAACAACATAGCAACTATTTACCCAATGTATTGTAATGACGTCCATTATTCCGATAGCTGTTATAACTGTGAAAGTTGTTTTGGTTGTGTCGGATTAAACAAGAAAAAATACTGTATTTTAAACAAGGAATACACCAAGGAAGAATATCAAAAAATAAAAGAAGAAATTATTGAAAATATGAAAAAAGAAGGTGTGTATGGAGATTTTATTCCTCCAGAATTGTCCCCTTTTGGCTACAATGAAACTTTGGCTTACGAATATTATCCAATGACCAAAAAAGAATCGAAAGAAAAAGGTTTCAATTGGCAAAGCCAAACGAGTGGCACTTATGGAAAAAAAACTATTAAGGAAGCAGATATGCCAGAGACTATACAAGAAGTGAAAGAAGACCCGCTAGATGGACAGGCAGGTATTTTAAAAGAAATTTTAGTTTGTAGTGATTGTAAAAAGAATTTTAGAATAACAAAAGCTGAATTAGATTTTTATAAAAGAATGCATCTACCTCTGCCACACAAAGATTTTGAATGTCGTCATAAAGAAAGAATGTCTAAGCGCAATCCTCGTAAACTCTGGCATAGGAAATGTATGAAAGAAAGTTGTGATAATGAATTTGAAACTGCCTACTCCCCCAACCGTCCAGAGAAAGTATATTGTGAAGAATGCTATAATAAAGAAATTTATTAAATTCCCCACAAGTTCAACTTGTGGAAATAAAAAAACCGTGAACATAAATTCACGGCTAAAATGAGTAAAACCAAAAAAACTATTAAAGAAAAAGAAGGGCTTTCATGAGATCTTTTAAGATATCATTCCTCAATATTTTTACCTCATTAGGAACTAAACCATTATAATAATCACACCCATTCTTCTCAATAGTTATATTAAGATCAAATGAGTCGTAAAAATATTCAGAATATAATGGCCTAAGTTCTATGTGGTAAAAACTAGATTTTGCAGAATGAGAAAAAGAAATGCGATATCCTTTCTCAAAGATCTCAGATATTTTTATCTCTCCATTTTCAGGAGAAATAGATGGGAATAAACCAACCTCACCTTCAATTGGTTCAATATTTCTAATTTCCAGTAAAACACAATAATCTTTTTTAAGATTTTTTAAAACCTCCAAAAAAGTACTGGAAATCATTTTTCCTTTCAGTTTTCCACATCTACTGAAAAAATCAGAAATTATAACTTTCATAGCACATGACTCCTTAAAAAATTCAAAGAAAAAAATTTATTTCAGGTTAAATCTAACAGTAAAAACACAATCTGTCAAGCTATTGACATACCAAAGAAACACGCACATAATATCTTTATATTAATCACTAATAAAAATCTTTTTTATGATTAAAAGCATAGAAAGTACAATATGGGGTAAAAGTTTAAACCATAAATATGTTTTATGGGTTTATAATAATGCAACAAGACTAGAACTAAAAGGAATTGTTTTTTTTAAAAATGATGGAAGCATAAAAATTATTGCAGAAGGAGAAGAAAAAAATCTCCTTTTTTTTATTAAAAAATTACAATGTGGTCGTTATTTTTTCCCTATTTTTTCTCAAATAGAAAATTTTTCAATAGTCTGGCAAACACCAAAACACGAATTTGAAAATTTTTCGATAAGTGAAGCTTTAGAATAAAAATTTAAAAAGAAAACAAAAAATAATACTTTTTCATTTTACCCCATATTTCTTTTTTAATTTATCAATTTCTTCTGTTTCTAACTCATCTTTTTTTTCTTTTCCTCTATCCCCTAGCGTTTTTAATTCTACATCACCAAGCATATCGAGTGATTTAATTAATTCAGATAAATGTTCCTTTGTATTTTTTGTTGGATCATCTAAGACTTCTTCAAGAAGCGCATTCAAAATCCACCCCATCCTAGGGCCAGGTATTATCCCGAGCTCTTTTATCATAAATTCTCCATTAATTTTAAGCTGCCCGACAGATACAGGGTCATGAAGTGCTTCCTCTATCATTGCAAAATATTTACGTAAACGATATGGCGTTTCTTTTTTCTTCATTCCAACTCTGTCACACTCACGGACATTCATAAGAGACCAAATATTTTCTTTACCCATTTTTGTAATTATTCTCCTCACAGCAGAAAGTGTAATCAATTCTGTATCAGAAAAAAACATATGATTACGAATAAGTTTTTCAATTAATTCAATTTCTTTTTTTGAAAATTTTAATCGCTCTAATATTTTTTTTGCCATTCTGTATCCTATTACTTCATGACCATAAAAAG
>PFOY01000005.1:9205-9386 GCA_002792755.1 Candidatus Nomurabacteria bacterium CG_4_10_14_0_2_um_filter_30_12 | reverse complement strand
CCTAAGCATAATCTTACCTCTTTGTGCTGGATTAGAATCCAGAAGCGCTCTCAGAAAAGCCCATTCTGCGGCTTCCAGAATTTCCTCCTTTTTCTCTTTAGAAATCTTACCGTGAAAATAATACGTCACGAAAGTATTAACTGTTCCATCTAAAAAAAGTCCTTTTGCTTCTTCAAGTAGA
>PFOY01000005.1:0-9183 GCA_002792755.1 Candidatus Nomurabacteria bacterium CG_4_10_14_0_2_um_filter_30_12 | reverse complement strand
AAACCAGTAAAAAATAATGAATCTTCAGATGGGTATAAGGGTCGTATTGGAATACATGAAATATTGAAAGTGACATCTTCAATAAAAGAGTTAATTATTCGTGGGAGTTCTCAAGATGATATAGAAGCGCAAGCAAAGAAAGAAGGCATGATGACGATTTTAGAAGATGGGGTTTTTAAAGCAGTTTTAGGGCAGACAAGTTTAGAAGAAGTGTTTAGAGTTGTTTCTGAGTAAATGAAATTTTGAAAAAATAAATTATGCTTTTTAAATACAAAGCAAAATTAAAAAATGGAGAAATCTTTGAAGGCACGATGGATTCAACTGACCGTCTTTCACTTTCTCGTGAGTTGAGGTCTCGTGGTAATATACCGATATCAATAACAGAACAAAATAATAATTCTTTTAATTTTTTATCTGTGTTTCAACATTTTTTTTCTAAAGTAAAAAATGAAGAATTAATTATTTTTACTAAAAATTTAAGTGGAATGCTGAAGGCGGGGCTCTCTCTTTTTAGAGCATTATCAGTTTTAAAGAAACAAACAAAGAATGTTGTATTGAATAAAATTTTAACGTCTTTAAGTGATGAAATAAATGCAGGTGGAACGCTTTCTTCTGGGCTTGTAAAGTTTCCTGACGTTTTTTCAAAACTTTTTATATCTATGACACGTGCAGGAGAAGAATCTGGCGACCTTGCTGGTGCACTCACTGAAGTTGGTATGAATTTGGAGAAATCTTATTCTTTAAGTAAAAAAGTAAAAGGAGCACTCATTTATCCAGGAGTTATTCTTTCAGCGATGGTTTTGATAGGTGTTTTAATGTTTGCTTTTGTAGTTCCTACATTAGCTAAAACTTTCAAAGAGCTTGGGGTAAATTTACCAGCTTCAACTAAATTTATAATTTTTTTAGGTAATTTTTTCTCTGAATATTTATTGTTATCTTTTGTTTTAATAATAGGATCTGTTTTTGGTTTAATATCATTTCTTCGTGCTCCATTTATGGCTAAATATGTTGATTTTGTAATTTTAAGACTTCCTTTTGTTGGTAATTTATCAAAAGAATTAAATACTGCACGCACCACACGTACAATGTCTTCGCTTTTGTTGTCTGGAGTTTCTATAACTCGTGCTTTAGAAATAACAAAAGATGTTGTTCAAAATGTTTATTATAAAAAAGTTTTGGATAAAGCGAAAGAAGAAATAGAGAAAGGTGCTCCATTTTCAAAAGCTTTTGAAGAGAATTTAAATCTTTATCCAGTTATGATGACAGAGATGATAGAAGTCGGAGAAGAGACTGGAAAATTGTCCGATATGTTGCTTCAGGTTTCTTCTTTTTATGAGGAAGAAATTGAAAGTAAAACCAAAAATCTTTCTACTGTTATTGAACCCGTACTTATGATATTTATTGGTGCTGCTGTCGGATTCTTTGCTATATCTATGATCTCACCTTTGTATTCAATATTAGATAATATACAATAAAACAATGATTAAATCTTATAAAAAGGGTATGGCTCTCATAGAGATATTATTGGTTATAGTAATAATAGGTATTTTATCTTTGATTGTGTTTCCCCAATTTTCTAAAATAAGAGAAAATCAAATATTAAAAAATACAGTAGAGGACGTTGTATCTACTCTTCATAGTACTCAATCTCAGAGTTTAGCTTCTATTGACTCTTCTCAATATGGAGTACATTTTCAATCTGATAAAATTATAATTTTTAAAGGTCAGATTTTTTCAGAAGGCGCTTTGGGTAATAAAATAATAAATATAACATCACCTATTAGTATTTCTAATGTTACTCTAGGAGGAGTAAGTTCTACGCTAGGAGATCTTTATTTTGAACGTCTTTCAGGTATGCCGAGTAAGATTGGCACTGTGACTATTTCTACATCCTCTGTTTCAAAGATTATTACGATTTCGGCTACTGGTGCTGTGAGTGTAAATTGAATCAATTACGAATTAAAAATCTAAATTAGAAAATGCAGAAAAAAAATAAAAACAACAAAAATTCAAGTGGGTTTACCCCCACACCTTTTATTAAAAAAGGTGTGAGCTTGCAAAGCAAGCGGGGGTTTATGATGGTAGAAGTAATAGTGGTTATTTCTATTATTGTTGTATCTGTATTAGCTGCAATGTCTGTGACAGAGAAATCTATTTATGTATCTCGTCAGGCACTTCGTATAGAGCAAGCTTCATTTTTACTAGAAGAAGGAGCTGAATCTGTGCGAATTATTCGAGATAATGCATGGAGTAACATATCTCTATTAAATGCAGGTACTGATTATTATCTTACTTTTTCAGCTGGAACTTGGAGTTTATCTACAACTCCTTCTACTATTGGTATATTTACACGCAAGATTAATGTTTCAAATGTTAATCGTAATACATCTACTGATGACATAGCGAGTTCTGGGGCAGATGATCCTGAAACTAAATTAATTACTATTGCTGTGTCTTGGACTGATGGTGGAGATACTATAAACAAAACGTTATCTTTTTATATAATGGATATTTTTTCATAATAAAAATCAAATGAAAATTGTAAAATTAAAAATTAAAAATTGGAAAGGAGGATATGTTCTCTTAGAGACTGTTTTTTATATTCTTCTTTTTGCAATTCTTTCTATTGCAGTGATTGACTCTTTGATAACAATGACAAAAGCTTTTAAAGAAACAATGATTCAATCTGAATTGATGCAGGGTGGAAATGTAATGGAGCGAATTTCTCGCGAAGTAAGACAAGCTTATGGTATAAATTTAATAACTGCGAATAGTTTAAAAATAAATACAAAAGACAGTGACGGTGTAAATAAAACTGTAGAATTTTTACTTTCTGGAGCAGATATTAGGTTATTAGAGAATGATGTATTTACAGGAAATTTAAATACATCAAATGTAACAATTACTGATATTAATTTTACACAAATAAATACATTAAAAGGTACTGCTGTAAAAATATTTTTGACGGTTAAGTCTAATTATGATTTACAAAATCGTAATGAGACATTTTATGATACTGTGGTGCTTCGCGGTGATTATTAAAACTAATTATTAATTAACAATTACGAATTACGAATGAAACAAAAAGAAATAAAAAAGAAAATAAATCCCGTTAGAAGTTTCCTAATGTGGAAAAATAATATGAAAATAATTTTAAAGACTTCTAACGGGATAAATAAACAATCAGGAGCGGCAATGTTGATATCTGTTATTTTTTTCCTTTTTATTTCTTTAGCTATAATCTCTGGTCTTGTTTCACCTTCGATTCGTGAATTCAAAAATGCAAACATAAATTTAAATTCTAAGAAATCATTTTTTTTAGCTGAATCAGGAAGTGAAGATGCTTTTTATAGATTAATAACAAATAAAACGATAGGTACAAGTGAGACTATTACCCTAGATTCTAATTTTACTACGACCACGATAACTACGCTTGAAAATGGTGATAAACAGATCATGTCTCTTGGAGATGTTTCTACTTATCAAAGACAATTAGGCATTACACTTTCTGCAAGTACTGGTGTCTCATTTAATTATGGTGTACAGGTAGGTCAGGGTGGTCTAAGTCTGACAGGTGGTTCTAGTATAAATGGTAATGTTTATGCTAATGGACCGATTACTGGTGATAGTTCAAGTTATATTACAGGTACTGCAATTTCTGCTAATAGCCCTGCACTTACTGCGGATCAAACAAATGGTATTGGTATACCAGCATATAATGTCGCGTTTGGTAATACAAATAGTACACAAGATATTGCTCAGGGTTTTAAAGTATCAGTTTTAAGTCCATTAAATAAAGTTCAATTTTATATAAAAAAGACAAGTACTCCAAGTAATACGACTGTAAAAATTGTTAATGATTCAGGTGGAAAACCTGGAACTACAGTATATGCGAGTGGTACACTTTCAGCATCAACAGTAACAACGTCATATGGATGGATTGATATTACTTTTTCTTCTAATCCTTTACTTAATGTTGATATTACATATTGGTTAGTTATTGATGCTAGTACTTCAAGCACTAAATATTATACTATTGGTGCATCAAATGGTGGATATGCTGATGGTTTTGGTAGGATTGGTAAAATGGGTGGGACGTGGAATAATACGACACCTTCAGGACTTGATTACTATTTTAGTATCTATCTCGGTGGTGTTAATGGATTGATTGCTAGCACTTCAGGTAGTCAATGGAATCAACTTCATATTGGTACTATTTCTGGTTCTGCACAAGCTAATACAGTTAATTATACAAATTCAACTGGTAATATATATTGTCAAACAGGAACTGGTAATAATAAGCCTTGTACGCAACAACCAGATCCGTCTTATGTAGCTTTTCCTGTTTCAGATGCAAATGTAGCACAATGGAAAACAGAAGCAGAAGCTGGTGGTGTTTATAATGGCAATTATTCTGTTGGTTGGGCTGGAGCAAGTTTGGGTCCTAAAAAAATTGTTGGTAATTTGACTGTTGGTGGAGGAGGAATACTTACAGTGACAGGTACATTATTGGTAACTGGCAGTATTAGTCTTTCTGGTGGTGGACAAATAAAATTGTCACCAAGTTATGGTACAAATGATGGTGTGATTGTTTCTGATGGTACTATTTCAATAACTGGTGGAGCAAACGCTACAGGTTCAGGGGTAGAAGGGAGTTATATTATGATGTTAACGACGAGTTTTCTTTCTAATGCTGCCACAATAGAAGGTGGAGCTGGAGCTGTTATTATTTATGCACCAAATGGTACTATTGAGATAGAAGGAGGAGCAAGTTTAAAGGAAGCGGTTGGATATAAGATAGAAATTGAAGGTGGATCGTCTCTTACATATGAATCTGGGCTTACTAATAATAATTTTTCAAGTGGACCATCTGGATCTTGGGCTGTAGAGAGTTGGGGAGAGAAATAAAATATATGATATAATTATCATATGCAAAAGAAAATTGTTATAGGCAACTGGAAGATGAATCCACTTTCCTTAAAAGAAGCGGAGAAATTATTGATTGAGATATCAGAATCTTTTTCTTTAATTAAAAAAACAGAGATTATAATTTGTCCTCCATTTATTTATCTTGAATCATTGCGTCGTTTATTAAAAGCTAAAAACTATAAGCTAAAACTTAATTTAGGAGCACAAGATTCTTTTTGGGAAAACATAGGTGCTTACACTGGAGAAGTTTCTGCAGAGATGCTTTATAATATTGGTGTTAAATATGTTATTTTAGGTCATTCAGAAAGACGTGCAATGGGTGAGAATAACATAGATATAAATAAAAAGATAAAATCTGCACTTTCTTCTGGACTCATTCCTATTATTTGTATTGGGGAAAATGTGCGAGATGAAAAGCATGAATATTTAAATTTTGTGAAGATGCAAATAGAAGAATCTTTAGATAAGATTTCAAGAAATAATATTTCAAAGATTATTATTGCTTATGAGCCAGTTTGGGCTATAGGAAAGGGTACTTTACCTGCTACAGTAGAAGAATTTAGAGAAATGAGTATTTTTATTAGGAAAATTCTTAGTGATAAATTTGGTATTGATAATGTTGAAAATATTAGAATTATTTATGGGGGATCGGTTGATGAAAAAAATGCTGAAGGTTTTATTAAAGATGGTCATGCTGATGGTTTTCTTCCTGGAAGGGCAAGTTTGGATTCAAAAAAGTTTTCTAAAATCATAAAAATATGCGAAGTATTAAACAAATAAAAAATTCTAAAAATAAGGTGATACTTTTACGAGCTGGTTTTGATGTTCCCATAAAAGATGGAAAGGTTCTTGATATAAAAAGAATAGAAGTTTTACTACCAACGATAAAATATCTTGCAAAAAAAGGTCCACTTGTCATATTGTCACATCAAGGTAGGCCAAAAGGAAAAATAGATATGGCGTTTACTCAAAAACCACTGGTTAAGGTTTTAGAAAAATTACTTAAACAGAAAGTTAAATTTGCAGATCATTGTGTTGGTGTAAAAACAGAAAAAATAGCGAGATCTTTAAAAAAAGGTGAGATCCTTTTACTTGAGAATTTACGTTTTGAACCCGGGGAAGAAAAAAATGATGTAATTTTTGCAAAGGGATTAGCCAAACTTGGAGATATTTATGTTATGGATGCTTTTCCAGATGCACATAGAGAACATGCTTCTATTGTTGGTGTTCCAAAATATTTACCAAGTTATGCAGGATTTCAATTTTTAAAAGAAATAAAATATTTATCATTTGTGTTGGAGAAAGTTAGACATCCATTTTTGTTAATTTTAGGTGGTGCAAAATTTGACACAAAGCTTCCTATTATTAAACGTTTTTTAAAAAATGTTGATAATATTTTTATTGGAGGTGCTCTTGCTATTCAAGTTTTTAAGGAAAAAGGATACGAAGTTGGTGTTTCATTAGTTGAAAATAAAAATTATGGTTTACCATTGATTGTTAAAAATTCTAAAATAATTTTACCAATAGATTTTTTGGTCTTAAAAGACAAAAAAAATTATGATGTATCTTTTGATAGAGTTTCAAAAAAAGAAAATATTGTTGATATGGGTCCAGAAACTATAAAAGAATTAGAAAATAAAATTAAAAAAGCAAAAATGGTCTTATGGAATGGCCCACTTGGAGAATCAAGTGGAGGGTTTGATTTGGCTACAGAAAAGATAGCTTGTGCTGTCACCAAAACGAAAAATATTTCTATAATAGGAGGAGGGGATACTTTTGAAGTGATTTCTAAACTAGGTTTGATAAATAAATTTACTTTTGTTTCTAGCGGGGGTGGAGCAATGTTGGATTTTCTTGTAAATGGTACATTGCCAGGAATTAAAGCACTTGAGTAATCTTTTTTGCTGTTTCACTTGATTGACCTTCTTCGTATGTTTTTGTTGGCCATTCTGAGAGTCCATCATTGAAATAACGTGGTATGAGATGAATATGAAAATGTGGAATATCTGTTCCACTTACACTTAGTTGTACATAGTCACAATTGAGCCCTTTTTTTATTCCTAGCATTAATTTTTTAGATAATTTAAAAATTTCAGATATTGTTTCATCATCAACTTCTTGCATCCAAATAGTGTGTTTTTTAGGAATTATTAAAATATGTCCATGAGAAACTGGTTGTATGTCTAAAAAAGATATGAAGTTTTTATCCTCATAAATTTTTTCAGAAGGTATATCTCCATTTGAAATTTTACAAAAAATACAATTTTGCATAAGGATATTATATCAAATTATGTTAAAATTGCATTACTTGTCCTGTTAGAAAATTATGGGAAAGTAATTAAATAACTAAAGTATTATTAATTAATTTTTTAATGGGATGCAACGATATTCTGAATTATTAAGGACAATTTTAGAGAAAAGGGGTATAAAGAATCAAAAAGAAGCTGAAATTTTTTTAAATCCAGATTACGAGAGAGATTTATATGATCCATTTATGATGAAGGATATGGAAAAAGTTTGTGTTAAACTTTTTGAAATTATAGAAAATAAAGAAAAGACTGTAATATATGCTGATTACGATTGTGATGGTATTCCCGGAGCAGTAATATTAGAAGATTTATTTAAAAAAATAGGTTATGAAAATTATGAGGTTTATATTCCTGGTAGAAATTCTGAAGGATATGGACTTAATTTATCTGCGATAAAACAATTTATAGAAAAAAAAGTAAAACTTTTAATAACCATAGATCTTGGCATAACAGCAGTATCTGAAGTTGCGCAGGCGAAAATGAATGGAATAGATGTGATAATTACGGACCATCATTTACCTCATAAAATTCTTCCTCGTGCTTATGCGATTTTAAATCCCAAAGTAGATGATTATCCTGAAAAGATGTTGTGTGGAGCTGGGGTTGTATTTAAATTAGTACAGGGATTTATAAAAAAATATGGTGAGTTTTATAAAATAAATAATGGTTGGGAAAAGTGGTTATTAGATATGGCAGGGTTAGCTACACTTTCTGATCTTGTTCCTCTTTTGGGTGAAAATAGAGTTATTTCATATTTTGGAATGAAAGTTATAAGAAAATCTCCTCGTCCTGGTTTGCAAAAACTTCTTACTAAAATGAAAATTGAGCAGAAATATCTGACAGAGGACGATATTGGTTTTATGGTTACTCCTAGATTGAATGCTGCTTCACGTATGGATGATCCGATGAGAGCTTATGAACTTCTTTCTACAGAAGATGAGGTGAAAGCTGGTGTACTTGCTACTCATTTGTCAAAAATAAACGATGATAGAAAAACAATGGTAGCTGGTATTATGCGTGAGGTAAATAAAAAATTTGAAAAGCGTGAAATAAAGGAGGTAATTGTTATAGGCAATCCAGAATGGCGAGTAGGTGTATTAGGACTGGTAGCGGGAAAAATATCTGATGAACATAAAAAACCGGTTTTTGTTTGGGGTAAAGATGAAAATGATTTTATAAAAGGTTCTTGTCGAAGCGATGGGTCAGTTTCATTAGTAGAATTGATGACTGAAACAAAAGAATTTTTTATAGAATTTGGTGGACATGAATTTGCTGGTGGTTTTTCTGTAGATGGAGAGAAGATTCATTTTTTAGAAGAAGCTTTATCTCTTTCTTTTCATAAAGTGAAACGTGATAGAGTAGATGAGGAAATATTATATGATATAAAATCTGATTTGAGTATTGTTAATATGAAAAATTGGCGTGAGATAGAAAAAATGGCTCCTTTTGGTCTTGCTAATCCTAAACCTATATTTTTATTTGAAAATGTAAATATAGAAAATATAAAGAAATTTGGTAAAAATGGTTCAGGAGAACATTTAGAAATTACTTTTTCTGATAATGGTAAAAATAAAGTTAAAGCTATTTCTTTTTTCTCAAATAATGAATCTTTTGAAACACCAATCTTGGAAGGTAAAAAAGTAAGTCTTTTGGCAACTTTTGATTTGTCTAGATTTAGAGGTAGAGAAGAATTAAGATTAAGAGTGGAAGATATAATATAATAATAAATAATGAAAAAAAGTAAAATAATAATTTATACAGATGGTGCGGCGAGAGGAAACCCTGGTAAAGCTGGATGGGCTGCTATTTTAATTTTTGGTAAAAATATAGTTGAGCTTGGTGGTTCATCTAGTCATGCAACAAATAATCAAATGGAGCTTTCTGGTCCAATAGAAGCTTTGAAATATTTAAAACAAAAAAATACACAGGGCTACCATGTGGAGAT
>PFOY01000041.1 GCA_002792755.1 Candidatus Nomurabacteria bacterium CG_4_10_14_0_2_um_filter_30_12 | reverse complement strand
GCAATTATATAACTTCTTACGAACCTATTTTATCAAGAATTCATAAACCAAACAATCGAGACTTTTCTTTCAGTGATTGCGACACTTCGCATTTGTTTTTGCGACATGACGAGCTTCAAAACTGGGAGCTGGGGACTTATGCAGCGCTGACGACCAGAGCCAACCATTAAGGAGTTTGCCACCTTTGGGGGTAAGGACCTTGGTTGTCTGGGGGGCTGGGGAACTTCCGGCGTTAGACCAGACAACCGGCCAACCTGTCAGTCAGCCGGACACACAACCAACTCAATCAACTGACTAGCCATTCTGTCAGCCGGTCAGACTTTCAAACACAACACGCCCTCGCTAATCGCTCGGGCATCTCCGCCTCCTCCCGACTGATGAGTTAGGTCGGGATACGGCGGATACTAATGTACTATCTTAGTCGCTCGCCCTGTCCGACTACCTTTCATCCCTGAGCTATCAGCCCTCGCTCCCGTCCGACTGGGTCGGGATCCGCTCGGGCTTCTTTCCGCCTCCGCTTTCGCTCCGGCGGTTTTCAGACCTTCTCAGTTTTTGGGGAATCGGCAGGAAGACAGGGGAAGGAAAAGATAGAGAAGGAGAGTTGGCCGACTGGCAAGCAGTCGCCCCTTGACCGGAAGTTACTCAACCGGTCAAACTCCAGAAATTTTAATTTCGGTCATCTTTCTCTATCGTTCGGTTCACTCCAGTCGCTTCGGTCGTTTGCTCGCTCAACTTGGGAAAGACAAGGAAAAGTTTCGCTCGCTTCACTCCCTCCGCTTTTTTCGTTCACCTCTCTCTGTCGAAAGACTCCTTTTATAAAACTAAGGTTAGGGAAACTGGTGAATAAGGAATCTGGTCGAAAGAAAATGCCCGTCCCTAAATTTATAGTAACCTTGGGGGAATACTTGAAAAACTTTGGTCTTATCTTTCTCTCTCAGTTGATTTGGATATCTTGCTCAGAAAGGTAATCATAATCCAAATCAACTCAGAGAGATATGGTTGTAGTTTGTTTCTGTAGTTGGGTAGATCAGAGGTTATCGGGACTCGCTCCATTACGGGTTACAAGTCCTTAAGTTAAACCATACCCGCAATCGAGCGGCATTTTCAGATCGACCAATTTTAATCTTCTCTTCCTCTGCCTCCCTCTCTTCTTCCGGCAAGACGAGAGTGAGGACTTGTTTGTTAATCGCTTGTGTGTTCCGGTCGGGGTACACTTTATTTTGCTTTTTAGTAATTAGTCCCGACCGGTTCAAGTTGAAAAATAAAAATCAAAAGTTGTAATATAAAAGAATCATGAAGATTATCAGAAAGATTACTTCATCAGGTAAATATTCAAAAGTTATTACTATCCCTCGTGAATTCTTGAAAGCTTTAAACTGGAGACAGAATCAGAATCTGGAATTTGAGTTGGATGAGAAAGATAAAAGGATTATTATAAAAGACTCAAAAGAGAAATGAAAAATAAAGCTTTATCCTATGTTTTAATTTTTACCCTTATAGTTCTATCCTTCTTTGGTGGTAGTTACTTTGAGAAACAAAAAACTAAATTTTCCCCATATCCTCCAACACCCCTAATATCCCCTATACCCCAAAGACTTACAGTTGCTGAAGTGTCTGACGGAGATACTTTGAAGTTAAGCAATGGGAAAACTTTTAGGCTTTATGGAATTAATGCACCGGAAGTTAAAGAACCATATTTTGAAGAAGCAAAAGCATTTACTCAAAATTTAGTCTTGGGAAAAGAAATAAGTTTTGAACAAGAAGCCAAATATAAGGTTGATAAATTTGGTAGAACTTTAGGTTATGTTTTTATTGGTGGAGTTAATCTTAATATTGAGTTGGTAAAAAATGGCTTGGCGAGGGTTGTGCTTTATGAGAAAAGAGCCAAAATAAAATATCAGGATGAGTTATTATTTGCGGAGAAAGAAGCAAAAAAATTAAAGGTTGGGGTTTGGAAAAAGTAATTTTTATCTTTAATTATTATTTTGCTTCTTCTATCCAATTAGCAAAATTATTATATCCGTCATCTTTCATCCAATCATAACAAGTAATCCATTCAGATAATTGATAGCTTCTATTCCAATATTTTTGATCAAAATTTTTACTAGTAGCAACCAAATCTTGATATTTACTCCATTTCATTCCGTTATGTTCTTGATAATAATTCAAATGACCAACTTTATCTATAAAAAAACCAAGGTAACTAAATGGATTAGCTCCCTGAATGAATATTTGTCTATATTTATCAGGAATACTATTTATATAAATTCCTATCAAAACATTTCCTCTTTCATAACTTTTTAAAATTTCATATTTTACCCATCTTCTACTCCAGGTATTCGTTCCTATTAAAACGCACGTTACTGTTGTATTATTCAAGCTTCTATTTATTAAATTTTTAACAGCATAATCTCCGTGTAACTCTGCATCCTCCCAAATTGAAGCATCAAAAAAACCTGCTTCTCCTGTTTCCTTTGTAAGATCATGTTGTCTTACTACATTAACACGAAATGTTTTAACATCTTCGTAATGAAAACTAAAAAATACTCTTTTTGCCATACTAAAACAAAAACATTAATACTATTACTGTTCCTATTACTCCCAAGTAGAAAGGCATTATGGCTTTTGAAAAAAATGTTTCAAAATAATCACATTTATCTAAAATTTCGTTGCTTATAATCATTGAAAAATCTATATCGTTTTCTTTCTTTGATCTTATTTTTTCAAAATATTCTCTATATAGTCTTTCCTGCCAAAGATAATATGTATCTAAGAAACAAAAAATAATAACAGGTAAGTATGCGATTATTAAATATTGATCTTTTGTTCCAGAAGAAAGAGTAGCTAATGCGGCAACTAAAGTGACACACCATCCTTTTATTAAAAAAGAATTATTCGCTAGTCGGTTAATTACTTTCTGAATAAACTCGAGATGACTAATTTTATTTCTGTACATAGTTGAATTCTATTTTTTTATTTAGGGGATCTATTCTGAAATTAATTTGATCTAATTTATAGTAAAGTTCTTTTTGGGTTAATACGCTTGTATCGATTTTTTTTAATCTATTACTAACGGCATAAAGAAACGGTCGTATATCTTTATGACCTAATTTATATTTCTTAAATTTTTTTAACTTTTCTATTACCCAACTTAAAATTCTATTGTCTTCAATTATTTTTTTATTATCAAATATCTCTCTCCATATAGACCAGTTACCTATAGACATTACTGTTTTCCAATTGTATTTAGTCATTTGCATACACTGATAAAAATGATTCTGTTTCCAATTAATTGATCTTTTTGGAATAGTATTTTTTTGGATTAATTTTGGAACATAATCATATACAGAAATCCAGAAAGATTCATATTCATTTAACTCTTCTAATTTATATTTTTTTACTAATTTTTTTAAAACGAATCCTACTTTGTACCATTTTCTTAAAACATTTTTTTCTGTACTCAAACTTTTTTCTAGTGACGATAAATTTATAGATAATTCTTTATATATTTTTTCTGCCTTGGTTATTTCTTTTTTATTCATTAATCCGCTTTTACTTTTGTAAATTAATTTATTATTTTTTCTAAAAATAGTTACCATAATTATTTTTCCCTTCCCCAAAGGAAAATACTTCTATGTTTTAATAAAATATTAATAATTACATTTAAGTTGTTTTCTTTTAAATTTTTTTCGTTAAAATAAACTGGTTTTTGACTTTCCTTTAATAGACTTTGATCTTCGGAAAACCTAATCTGTAATAAATATATAAGTCCTTCTCTAATCCAAAGTTCTTTTAAAGAATCTTGATCTTTATCAATCAATTTTTTAATAATTGGATGAAGAAGATTATAATAAAGTATAAATCCCTCGCCAGAATTACTTTCCTCGACCCAAATATACTTGTCTTTAGATAAATCTTTTTGAGCTTTTATATCTTCAAATAATCCTTTTGACTTTGGATCAATTCCAACATAAAAGGATCGAGAAGCTATATATATTTCGTCACCTTTTTCATAATTAATTTCACCTTTTATATTAATATTTTCTAGACTTATTAATTTAGCCCTAACAATATATTTTCCTGGTGTATATATTTCACTTATTTTAATTTCTTCCCACCCAATTTTTTCAATTGTTGCGTTAGATAACTGAATAACTTTTTCTTGTAAACAAAGTTCTTTTTTAGACTCATTCAATATAAAAATTCTTACGAGAACTTGAATTTTTTTATCAGTTTCATTTATTGGTTTTACATATGTTCCTTTTATTAAATCTCCCACTTCTACTCTAGGGCTGGTTCCAGGCAATTCAAAATCAGAAAAAGATAGTCTTAATGGTTTATTATCGTCTCTATTTTCTACATTTCTTTTCTTATTTTTCCAGCCCAACCCTTTTAATCCAATTTTATTTGCAAAATCGTTTAATTCTTTTA
Source organism: Candidatus Nomurabacteria bacterium CG_4_10_14_0_2_um_filter_30_12 (assembly GCA_002792755.1). Lineage (GTDB taxonomy): Bacteria > Patescibacteriota > Minisyncoccia > Phycocordibacterales > UBA9973 > UBA9973. The sequence goes on along the minus strand of PFOY01000041.1, from coordinate 4,198 downwards.
AAGTATTTAGCTCAGTTTCTCTTTGTTTTTTATCAACATGAATATCTTCGTATTCAATTAACTTAAATTTCTGTGCAAATTTTTTTATTTCTTGTTTAATAATTTTTAATATTATAGCCGGTGGATTTTCAACCCAACGAAAATCACAATGTTCTGGACCTTCGTGTTTATGCATTTCAGATTCTAATTCTGATTCCATTTCTATACTTCCAAATATTTTTTCTGAAAATTCTTCATCTAATAGTTTTTCAGTTTGATATCTTTCTATTGCCATTCCTCCTCTTTGAATAGAAATACCTTTATAAAATTCTGGTATATCTTTATCACCTAAATAGCATAACGAAATATTTTTTATTTTTAATTCATTATTTTTAGGAAGTTTTATTAAACCTGAATGATAGGTTTCTTTAATTTGCATTTTATTTACCGGAAGTATTTGAGAGTTTTCAATTTTTCGAGATTTCCCGTTTAATACAATTTCAATACTTGCTTTATATTTTTCTAAAATTTCCCACCAAGTACTTTTAATAAAATCATCAATATAACCTTTGGATATTGCTTCTATTAATTCTTCTTCTGGTCTTATGATAAAAATTCGTGTTCCATAATCTTTTAGTGATTGAATATTATTTCCAAATGTTTCTTTTATTTTATTATATGCTTGTTCATCTGATAATATTTCCTCCTTAATTTCTTTAGTGTTTTTGTCTAAATAAATAGAACCAAAAACATACCTATTATCTGTAACCCTTAATGAATCAAAATAGATCCGTTTTTCTTTTGAAGAAGCAATAAATATTGCTTTCCCCCTACCTCTAGATCCTAAATCAGTCCATGATTTTGAACTCCAATCTTGAGATAAAAAAGCAGACAACCTTTCTTTGTCTCGAAAAGGGTTGTTCTCATCTAGTGCTTTCCTTATATCATTTTCATTATTTGGAATTATGCCTGTTAATCCTGTTGTTCCATGATCTATTAAACCAGCTATGTCATAATCATTTTTCTTACTATAAAAAATCTTGCAAGACCAATTTTTCCCTTTCCCAACTCTAGCTCCCCAGCTATTTTGAATTCCATCCTTTTGAAATATGTCAGATAACCAATAAGTGTGATTAATAAACTTTTTGTAACCATCTAGGATTGTTTTTAACTCTTTCTCTCTATTTTGTGGTTGAACAAGAATAGTCATAAAATAATATAATTTTACAATTTAAATTCTTTCTCTCTTTTAACAATAAACCGTGTTTTCGTTTCGTTTAGTTTATCTTGGATAGCCCGGAAAATTTTGTCAATTTCATCTTTGCTGTATTCGTAAAGCGACCGGTTAGAACAATTACCTAATATTCGGATTTTTTCAATAATAGTATTTGTTCTTGTTTCGGCAACGGATAGAAATCTTGCTCTTTTTGAAGTAAATTTTTGTTTTGGCATGATTAAATGTAACATATATTTTCTATATTGTCAATGTGAAGATTATTATTACTATATAGCAATGTATAAGATTATTAATTAAAGCTACTAATTTTAATTTAAGTTATAATTAATTTGATATTTAGTCTTCCTAAACTTAAATTAATTTAAGCATGGAAGAAAGTAATCCACGTTAGGAAACAGGAGCTCCCTGTTCAGTTAACCTAACGTGGTCATAACTCGAAAGGGTTATGGGAATCCGCAAGGATTCCGGCTGACGGGGAGCTTTGTTTGTTATAAAGACCTATGGCAAGGAATTTGAAAAGATACTATCAAGCCTGGGAACTTCGTCAACAGAAAATGACTTTCAAAGAGATTGGAAAAGTAATGGGAATCACCGGAAGTCGTGCCGCCGTCTTATCAAGCTTTATTGATTTTAAAATTAAGTATCAAAAACAGAGAAGAATTAGCAATGAGTTGAAAAATTTGGTTAGAAAATATAATTATTAAACAATTTTTCTATGAATCAATTTTTTTAAAACAGAAAAACTTGCTTTTACTGCATGATTAAAATTTCTATCCAAACTAACTTGTGCATTTTTATCTGCCGAATCAGAAAACGCTTTAATAATTAAAAAGGGGACACTATTTCTATGACATATTTTCGCTACAGCAGCACTTTCCATATCGACCGCTACGGCATTATGTTTTATTTGTAATTCATTTCTTTGTTCAGGATCTGTAATAAAAGTGTCTCCTGTGATAATTGTCCCACTAACAACTCGTTTATCTAGTTTTTTTGCTCTCTCAATAACTTTACCCGTATCATAATCAGTATTATTCTCAACAGGTTTCTGTATACCCGCGTCCCATTCTTGGGCTGAATTCGCTACAATCACACTTGTTTGTGGTAAGGCTTGATCAAGTAAACCTGCTAATCCTAGATCAATAACAATATCAGGATGAAAATTATCAATAAGATATTGGGTTGATGCAGCTGCATTAGCTTTTCCTACACCTGATCTTACTAAGATTATTCTTTTACCTTCAAATGAACCCGTCATCCATCTTAAATCTTCAAGCCTGCCTTCTTCTAAATTATTTAAGCCACCGTTTACTAACAGCCCATTTAAAATATTGAATTCTGTGTTGGTAGCGCTAACAAGTCCAATATTTTCTCCTATTTCTTGATGATTTGACATATTTATATTTTCCCACCATATGCAAGGTGAGTCCTAATTAATAGCTGTCGAGCTTCTTCTATCTGCTCAGGACTCATTAAAGAAGTTTTTGTAAGATTAAGTAGTGGTCCAAAAGGATTAGAAGGTGGTGGAAAAGCCCACCAATGTTCGTATTGTTTGTCATAAGGTGGAACGACTTCGATTTCGCCAATAAATGGAGCTCCTGGATAAGGTATTGATCGAGAAACTCTAATTTTATCTGGTTGAGTAGCTTGCAAAAATTCAGCAGTCATTTGACTGCTTTCAGGAGTTTCTTTAGGATTGCCTGTCATTAAATAATATTTAACATCTGCTCCAGCATCTCTAACCATTTGAGTGGTTGCAACAACATTTTCTAAATTGGCTTTGTTTTGTTCAAGGGCAGCCAGAACTTGAGGATCAGCAGACTCAACGCCGAAAGCAAATTCAACAGCACCTGCCTTAACTGCTAATTTATATAGATCAGGTTTAAGCGTATCTACCCTGGCCATACCTACCCATTCAATTGGCAAAGCTTCACGAATAAGTAATCGACTAATTTCATTTAATCTTTCAGGGTCTTGATTAATAGTATCATCAGCAAAGTAAAAATTTTTAGTGCCGTATTTATCATAAAGATAACGAATTTCGCCGACTACATCTTTAGGTGGACGATTTCGAACAACTTGAAACATTTGCTTAGATCCACAGTTGGCACAGTTGTGAACACAACCTCGCGATGTAATAATTGTTCCCGGTTGACTATCAAATTTTTTAGTGTCACCAAATACTTGATAAGAAACAGTTTGTCCTACTAATAATTCTAGACCTTTACTAGCCCAAGGATACTGTGACAATGGTAGCTGAGGAACTCTTAATTTAGAGTATGCAGTTTGCCCGTTATCACCTTTGAAAAAAAGACCAGGAATATCAAGTAATTTTTCTGGTTGATCTAATGTATGCGTTGCTAAAGCATTAAGAAAGTCTAAAACTGTTTCTTCGCCTTCACCGATGGCGCCAACATCAAAATTTCCAGAGGCTATAGTTTCACTTGGTCGAGCTGTTGCATGATAGCCACCGATTAAAGATAGTGAGGTCGGCTTAACCTCTCTGACAATTTCACCGATTTTTTGAGCATACGGTTCGTAAGGTGTAATGGCAGTGGTCATAACAACATCAGGATTAACATCTTCAACGGCTTTAGCAATATCAAAGTCTGGAGTTTGAATTTGTAGATCAAGAATACTGACATCCAATGGGCCTTTAAATTTTTCGGCTATAAAAGTAGCGATAGAAAATAAACCGAGGGGAAATCTTGAGGCTTGTTCAGAATGGGTTTCAGACTGAGGATTAATCATCAAAATTTTTTTAATATCCCTTCTTGACGATCTCTCAAGACGAGTTGATAAATTTTCATTTGACATACGTTTTTATATTATAGGATAATGTGTTGGAAAAATCAAGCCTAAAACTTCACATCAATAAAAACAAAAAATGCCGATTCCCCAAAAACTGAGAAGGTCTGAAAACCGCCGGAGCGAAAGCGGAGGCGGAAAGAAGCCCGAGCGGATCCCGACCCAGTCGGACGG
>PFOY01000003.1 GCA_002792755.1 Candidatus Nomurabacteria bacterium CG_4_10_14_0_2_um_filter_30_12 | reverse complement strand
AGAAAATATTAATACTGATTTTTCATGGACAATAGAAGACATACGAGCTATGTCGAGTGCGAGAGTAGTCTTACCCATAGAAGGACGAGCTGCTAGAATAATTAAGTCAGATTTTTGTAGACCTGAAAGTATGTTATCTAAATCTGCAAAACCTGTAGGTAGACCTCGGAGCATACCTTTATGTTCATGTAATTTCTCGAGACGTTCCCATGCTTCTGGTAAAGCATCTTTTAAATTTACAAATTTTTGACTTTTAGGAGATGAGATAACACTAAATATTTTCTTTTCTGCTAAGTCTAATATATCATCCATATGTTCATCACCTTCTTCAAAACCAAGTTCTGAAACATAATCTGCTGCTTCTATCAAACTTCTTAATACATACTTTTTTTGTACTATATCAGCATAATGTTTAACATTTGTGGAAGATGGAACGACATTCACTATTTCTGCTAGATATTGATTCCCACCAATTCTTTCTAATAATTTCTGTTCACTTAATTTAGTAGAGAGTGAAAGCATATCTATCGGTTCATTTTTTAAAAATAAATCGAGCATTGCTTGGAAGATTAATTTGTGTTTTTCAACATAGAAAGAATCTGCGTTTACAATGTCTTCTATTTCATGAATAGCATCTTTACGAAGCATTATAGACCCTAATACTGCTTGTTCTGAAGGAATACTTTGGGGAGGAATGCGTATATTATTTTTATTTTGTTTTACCATTAGAGTTATTCTAGCATAGTAAAAAAATAGTCAAAATCAAAAAGTTATTAAATGTGTTATTAAAATGTGGACAAATATGATAATATTATAGTATGTCAAAAAAGATATTATTGTCAGGTGTAAAACCAACAGGAGCTCCACATATTGGCAATTATTTTGGTGCAATGAAGCAATTTGTTGATCTACAGAAAGATTACGATGGTTATGTTTTTATTGCTGATTATCATGCATTGAATTTTATTCAAAGTAAGAAAGAAATGGAGAAAAATATAATAGGTGTTTTGCTTGATTATTTAGCTATTGGGCTTGATCCAGAAAAACTAGTAATATTTAAACAATCAGATATAAGTGAACATACAGAACTCGCTTGGATTTTTGATACTTTGACAACAATGCCTTATCTTATGCGTGCACATGCATTTAAAGACGCAGAAGCAAAAAATAAAGAAATATGTGTAGGGACATTTAATTATCCGATGCTTATGGCAGCTGATATTTTACTTTATAGCCCTGACATAGTACCGATAGGTTCTGACCAAAAACAACACGTAGAAATTGCTCGTGATACAGCAGAGAAATTTAATCGTATTTTTGGAGAGACTTTTAAATTACCAGAATCGAAAATAATAGAAGAAGTCGCTACTGTACCTGGTATAGATGGAAAGAAAATGTCTAAAAGTTATAACAATCACATTCCACTTTTTTCAGAATATGAAGAAATAAAAAAATGTGTTATGTGTATTGTCACTGATTCTAGTGGAGGAGTTCCTAAGAATGTATATGCCATCCATAAACTTTTTAGAAGCGATGAAGAATTAAAGAAAATTTATAAAGAAAAAGAAGGGAAGTATAAAGAATTAAAAGAATTACTTATAGAAGATATTGAGAAATTTATTGCACCACTTCGAGAAAAAAGAAAAGAATTTGAGAAAGATATTCCCAAAGCTTTAGCTATTTTAAAAGCAGGTAGTGAAAAAGCAAAAAAAATAGCAGAAGAAAAGATGAAAGAAGTACGAGAGAAAATAGGGGTTAATATATAGAGTTTTCCCAGACACCTTTTATCTTAAATAAGATAAAAGGTGTCTGGGTTTTCCACAGGTACTATTGTTGTTTGTTTTATAAGTGATATAATATAGATTCAAATATGAAAAGTTATAGAAATATACAAATTAATAGTTTCTTTACCGTCATTCTTCCCATTAATAAGGAGCTATTGTTTTTATATAAAAATCTATAATAAATAAAAAGATTAAATATATATAAAAAACAAAACTGGCTCCGAATAAAATCGAAGTCAGTTTTGCGTTTTTTGGGTAAAATTTGATTCTGGTGTATGTGTTGCTAATTTAGAAACTTATACACCAGCCTCAAATAAATAACTGTTTTGAGGTGTGGAAAGTTCTTTATTTTTTTAATAATTTGTAATAAGGAGACATATTATGTCTTGTGTTTCAAAACATTCGTATTTTGGTGGTAGTGAAATTCCAAGCTTCTTTTCAGAAGAAGATAGAAAAGATCTTTTTAGTAAAAACCACCGTCAATCTTCAGAATTCTTAACTTCTTCAAAAGTTGAAGAAGTTGAAAAAGTTTCTACTTCTAATAATGTAGATGATTTTTTATGGGATGAAGAAGTCTCTATGCCTAGATATTAGGTAAAAATTTTTATTGTCTGATCCACAAAAAGGAAAAGATAAAGTTATACAGCGGAAGGTATTCTTTCGCTGTATTTTTATTTTAGATATGTTAAAATATTTTAATATGAAGAATAGAGTATATGTTAAAGATTTAAAAGATAATGTTGGTAAAGAGGTCATTATTGCTGGATGGGTGAATATCAGGCGTGATCAAGGTAAAATGGTGTTTTTTGATATGCGTGATATGACAGGTCTTGTACAATGTGTGTCATTACCAAATCATGCAGAAGCTACAGAAAAAGCTAAAGAGATTCGCTCTGAATGGGTTTTGAAACTTACAGGTCTAGTAAATAAGCGTCCTGACAAAAATATAAAAACCGATGTATTAAATGGCGAATTAGAACTCGAAGTTACTAATATCGAAGTTTTAAATAAGGCGGAAATCACGCCTTTTCAAATAAATGAAAATTCTATTGGAGTCAATGAAGATCTCAGAATGAAATATAAATATTTAGATTTACGAACAGAAAGAATGCAAAAAAATATTCGTAATAGACATAAAGTTGTTAAGTTTATTCGTGATTATTTAGATAAAGAGAATTTTACTGAGATAGAGACACCAATACTTTCAAAATCAACAGCTGAAGGAGCTAGAGATTTTATTGTTCCATCAAGACTTGATAAAGGTAAATTTTATGCACTTCCTCAAGCTCCACAACAATACAAACAACTTTTAATGGCAGCTGGAATGGAAAAATATTTTCAAATGGCAAAATGTATGCGTGATGAAGATTTGAGATGTGACCGTCAGCCAGAATTTACACAACTTGATATGGAAATGAGTTTTGTTGATCGTGAAGATGTGATGAATTTAAATGAAAGTTTATTAATAGAAATAGTACAAAAACTTTATCCAGAAAAAGAAATTCAGGAGATTCCATTTCCAAGAATTACTTATAAAGATGCTATGGAGAAATATGGTAATGATAGACCTGACCTACGAAAAGATAAAAATAATAAAAATTTATTGGCTTTTTGTTGGGTTATTGATTTTCCATTTTTTGAAAAAGCTAATAATGATAACAATCCTCAAGCAGAAGGTGAATGGACATTTACACACAATCCTTTTTCCGCAGCACAGCCACAATTTCATGAAGATTTGTTAAATAAAAGAAATATCCCAAATATTCTTACAAACCAATACGATATAGTATTAAATGGTTTTGAGATAGGTGGTGGATCTATTAGGAATCATGAGCCGGAAGCATTGCTTGCAGTCTATGACATAATGGGAGTTAAAAAAGAAGAAGTAGAAAAGACTTTATTTTATATGCTTGATGCATTCAGGTCTGGTACTCCTCCACATGGAGGCATAGCTTGGGGTTTTGATAGATTAATGATGTTGCTCGAGAATGAACCAAATATAAGAGAAGTGATGGTATTTCCTAAAAATGGAGAGGGTAAAGACTTAATGATGAATTCACCTTCTCTAGTTTCTGAAAAACAACTAAAAGAATTAGGAATAAAAATTGGAAAATAAATATGAAAATAATTTTTAAAAACAATATAAAAGAAATAAAAGGTGAAGTACTTTTTGTTTCTCTAAATTATAAAAATCAAGATGAGATTGAAAAAGAGAATGGGCAAAAGACACTTTATTTAAAATGTGACGAAATAGAAAAAATGAATAGAAGAAAGCTCTTTTTACTTGTGCGTAAAATGGTAATAATGGCAAAAAGTGTTAAGTCAGGGAAGATTTGTTTTAATTTTAAGGATTTTAAATTTGCAAAGATAAAATTGTCGAATGAAGAACTTGCAGAAATTATTGGCACACAGTTTGATTTTGCAAACTATGAATTTGTGGAATATAAAACGCCGACCAAAGAAGATTTTAATTTTATAAAAGAAATAATTATTTTAGGCACAGATAGTAAAATACAAAAAGCTATTTTGAAAGGTCATACTATAGCAGAAGAAGTAAATAAAACTCGAACACTTTCAAATACACCAGGTGGAGATATGACTCCTCAAATTTTGGCACAAAAAGCAAAAGAAGCAATAAAAAATTTGTCAGTAAAAGTTATAGTACTTGGTGAAAAAGAAATGGAAAAGCAAAAAATGAAAGCAATACTCTCTGTTGGTCGTGGGTCAGACGAAGAGTCAAAATTTATTATTATGGAATATATGGGTGGTAAAAAAGGAGAAAAACCTATTGTTCTTGTTGGTAAAGGTGTCACTTTTGATACAGGTGGAATAAATTTAAAACCATCAAATGGTCTTCTTGGTATGAATATGGATATGTCTGGAGGTGCATCCGTTATACATACAATAGCACTTGTTGCAAGAATGAAATTGAAAAAGAATGTTATTGGTTTAATTCCATCTGTTGAAAATATGCCATCCGGAAAAAGTTATCGTCCAGGAGATGTTATACGTTCAATGTCTGGAAAAACAATTGAAGTTTTAAATACAGATGCTGAAGGTAGAATAATTTTGGCAGATGCATTAACTTATTCTCAGAAATATAATCCCGAAGTTGTGATAGATATTGCGACATTAACTGGAGCAGCTTGTGTTGCATTAGGAGAGAGAGCTTCAGCGATTTTTACGGATGATGATAAGTTAGCTAAAGATTTTGAAGAAGTAGGTGAGAAGACAGGTGAATATGTTTGGCGTTTGCCTATGTGGGAAGAATATGAAAATGAAATAAAAGGATCACTCGGTGACTTTACAAATATTCATAATAAAGATTCTCGTTATGGCGGAGCTATCTATGCAGCTGTATTTTTACATCAATTTATAAAAGATCACAAATGGATACATTTAGATATTGCTCCAAGAATGACAGCGATGCAAGGAGAAAATCTTGCAAATGGTGCATTAGGTACAGGTGTCAGGCTTATATATAAGTTTATTGAGGAATATAAATAATTTTTTATTTTAATTAAAAATAGGGTATTCTCATAAAACATGGTGAAAGATGAAGTAATCCTAAAATTTGAAAAAGTCTCATTTGAATATGGTCACAGCAATCCCATTTTAGACGATGTTTCTTTTCCTCTTAGACGTGAAGCAAAAATAATAATAATGGGACAAAATGGTGGTGGAAAGAGTACTGTTTTTGGACTTATCACTGGAGTCCTAAAATCTAAATCAGGTACAATATTAAAAATATTTTCTGGTGGATAACTTACTCGTATATTTTTAGCTTCGGCACTTATTCAAGATCCAGACTTACTTTTATTAGATGAACCTACAAATCATATAAATTTTCGTCATATTCCTATTATTGCAGAGGCCATAAATCAAGATAAGGGAGCTTTAATTTTAGTCTTTCATATACCGGAATTTGTAGCTAAAATCCGTATTGATGAGGTTCTTGATTTAGAAAAATAAGATAAGTGGTATAATAAAAATATGAAAATAGGACAATATAATCCAGACGCATATGGGATAAAAAGTTCAACTGATAAAAGTGTTTTTATTCCTGAAAAATCTTTACAAGAAAAGATAAAAAAATCAGGATTAAAAGAAGTAATTGAGCCTTTTGTTTCTTTTTCGTGTGGACAGCTTGACCAGTCTAAACATGAATCTAATCCTAGGTATAGTAAAGAATTAGAATACGAGAATTTTAAACTAGATGGTAAAAAAGTAGATATATATCGTATTAAAAAAGATGGTAAACCTTTACATGAGATTTATATACATTTGAAAGGTTAAAAAATGAATGAAAATAAATAAAAAAGTAAAATTGCTAAAGAATTTAAAAATTAAAATAAAAAAAGAAATTAAGGTTGGGAAAATAATAAAAACTTTTAAATTCAAAAGTAAGGTTATTGTTTGGAGAAGTGAAATAGAAAAGGAAGACGACAGTGGAGTTTGGCGGTTTGCACGAGTACCAGAAAAAATATCTGCTGAAATTAAGGAAATACAAAAAGGGAAGCTTCGACGTGGCTGGGGTGCTATTTATGCTAAAGCTAAAATAAGAAAAAGTGAATGGGTGACTTCTATTTTTCCAGATAGATATTCTCCGATATATATTTTGCCTCTTAAAAAACAAATTCGTTATGAAGAGAATCTTTATGATGGAATAGAAATAAATGTCACGATAGGGATCTGGTTTTAAATACATATTAAAAAATATTTTAATTATGATATAATCAAAATATTATAAAAATTAATTTTTAGTAAATAAATATATAAACATGAATAAATATGGAATTGTGTTTTTGATACTTGTAGTTGTCGGTTTGGGTTATTGGTTTTCTGTTTCAAATAATAGTGATTCATTAAAAGTTTCTTATACCAAAACAGAACAATCTGTTACAGACAATGGTTCTTTAAATCAAACACCTGAAAATAAAATAGATGAATCTATAGGTGAAGTGAAAGATCAAACTATTATTAATAAAGAAGATAATAAAAAAATTATGCAAGCAACATTACACACAAACAAAGGAGATATTACAATTGAATTTAATTCTGCTACACCAAAAACAGTAGATAATTTTATTAAACTTGCGAAAGAAGGTTTTTATGATGGTACAAAATTTCATAGAGTTATAAAAGATTTTATGAGCCAAGGTGGAGATCCACTTTCAAAGGATGATTCTAAAAAACAATATTGGGGTACAGGAGGACCAGGATATAAATTTGATGATGAATTAACTTCTAATAACAAAAATGATATAGGTACTATAGCAATGGCAAATTCTGGACCAAATACAAATGGTAGTCAATTTTTTATTAATGCAGCTGCAAATAATTTCTTAGATCCAAAACATGTTGTTTTTGGAAAAGTAATTTTAGGACTTGATGTAGCAGAAAAAATAAATTCTGTAGCCACAGATGTCTCTGATAAACCAATTGATCCTGTAATATTAAAGAGCATTACACTTAAATAGACTAAAACGTGTTATAATATAAAGGTGGAAAGAGAAACAGTTAAAGACAATTTATATCAAATAAAGACAGATGTCTTTGAGGGGCCTTTTCATTTATTACTTTCTTTAATAGAAGAAAAGAAGTTTTTTATTAATGATTTATCTTTGGCACAGGTTACTGAAGATTATTTAAATTATCTAAAAAAGTTACAAGAAGATGAATCTTTATCAAAAGATAAAAGAACTTTTGAAATATCTAATTTTATAGTAGTAGCAGCTACTCTCATTTTAATAAAATCAAAATCACTTTTACCTAATTTAAATTTAACCACAGAAGAAGAAAGTGACATACATAGTTTAGAAGATAGATTAAAATTATATGAACTTTACACTAAGCTTGGAGGACATATAAAAGAAATGTTTGGTCAAAAAATAATATTTGCACCTCTTGAGAGAAAAAATAAGCTACTAGTATTTTTACCAGATAAACAAATTACAAAAGAAGGTATGATGACTTTTGCTTATCATGCATTAGGCAAGATGCCTAAAAAAATCTTTTTACCAGAAGTTGAGGTAAAAAAAGTGATGAGTATAGAAGAAATGATAGATAAATTGACTGAAAGAATAGAAGGAACACTCAAAATGAGTTTTAGAGATTTTTCTGGGTCAGGAAAGACACGAGAAGAAAAGATAGTTGTAATTATTGGTTTTCTTGCTATGCTAGAACTTATAAGACAAGGTATATTATATGCAGTGCAAGAGAATAATTTTGAGGATATTATTATTGAGAAACAGGAATTAATAGTTAACTAGGCTCTAAGCACTAGGCACTAGCAAATTAAATGCTAAAGCCTAAAGCCTAAAGCCTAAAGCCTAGAAAATGAATTTAGAACAAAAAATAGAAGCAATACTTTT
>PFOY01000037.1 GCA_002792755.1 Candidatus Nomurabacteria bacterium CG_4_10_14_0_2_um_filter_30_12 | reverse complement strand
ATGATCCTTTTCTCCGTTTCTGGGGGGAAGGGGGGGCGTGAATTCCGTTCCGAAATGATTAGTTAATTTTTATTAGTTATGTGGTAAAATATTTTTAGTTGAGAGATCAACTAAGAAACGTCGGCTTAAGGGTCCCTGGATATGGGATCCTTTTTGCGTTTATAACTACAACAAACAATATCATAATTCAAGTAAAAGTATTGGTTTAGATTGATATGACAAGCCGATAGGTTTTACTTGAATTTACCTTTTACTAGTAAAATTTAAACGCGAGGAGCCATCTCAGAAGTATCAGACAAACGATACTTTGTAGTACGTAAATAACCTGAAGAAGGCTTTATTTGAATCAATAGACCCTTATCTACCCATTTCTTTAGTATTTTTGACATACTATCACGCTGTTGAATCCCCGTGATTTCTCGTGCAATTTCATTGGTAATATACTTATTTATAGTCAAATAATGATTTATCTTCTCCCATTCAGAAGCGACTTTTTCATTCAATAAAATTATTCTTACTGAATCGTTTAGATGAGGATATGTCCAGTAAATCGGAGGATATAGATTACCATCTTTCATCTCAACTCGAATTGCACGCACACCTTCATTTTGATCTAAATTCGGAGGAGATGGAAATTCACGAAGATGTTTTACTAATAAATCGTTTCTATATCCATCTGACCTGATATGACCAATATTGGTGGAAGTAATGTTGTAAGGGAACAGACCTGGGTTTTCAATCTCTACTCGATCCTCAAAAATCTTTACTTCAATGTCTCTTTTAATATAATAGTCGCGATGAATGACAGCATTGGTAATCGCCTCTTTTACAGCTCTTTCCGGAACTTGATATTTTGTCACAAAACCCGATGGAATTTTTATCCCAGATCGAAGCAAAGTCAAAACATATTCATGAGCTTCCTTGATAAGCTTTATTATTGGGCCACTGATTGTTTTTGGAGTACCAATTAAATTTGGTGTCTCACCGAAGGTTTCAAGCTTACCTGTGTATTGAAAAACTCGTACCGTGCATTTGCTATCCATTAAATCTGATGGATATTCAGCAAACAAAAGAACAGCCGCTCGAGTTGGCTTTACTTGTCCATTTTCATTTTTACGAGCTAATCCTGTTTTTTCCAAAACTTCCTCAATAGAATTTCCGGTAACTTTTCTCGCGTCTTTCCATTCTTCGTAATATGAAGTTTTTAAAAGGCCAAAATCTACTTCAACCAATTCTTTATCTGCTTTTTGAAATCCTTTTGCATAAGCAAATTTGATGAGCTCATGAGCTGTTAAAAGTTTATTACTTCTTTGCTGTCTGATATAGACGTGATTATTGATTGAATGAAAATTATCTACCGATTTTGGGATCAAAATAAGTGCGATTCTTTTATTAACTTCCGGAACGGGAATAATTTGAGGTGGCCAAATACTACCAAGAGGAGGAATTATTCTTGTTAATTCTCTACCGAGCAGATCAAAATTACTCGGGTTTTCTTCAATGCCATAAATTCTATCATACGGGTTTGAGGTAGTTCTACTTGGGTCACCAACACCTAAAATAACCGTGCCTCCATCACTATTAGTCAAAGCGACTATTGATTCGATTATCCTATCAACTTCATTTTTTACTTGAGAAAGCCTTTTAAATTCAACCGTCTGACTTTCTACGGGGATATTAAGAATAATTTCTACTAATTCTTTATCGGTCATATATTTCTCAAATTAAACCAACGATAATTATAAGTATATATGAAATTTTAGTTATTAAATTAGTTATTTTTTAGATCCACTAAAGAATTCGGCAACAAGTACTTCTACCTATACAAATACTTTCGACTATATGGGACTATATGAGTTTGTATAAGATTAGGAAATGGTTTGTCAAGTAATTGAAATGCCTATTTTTGAATCTATTGAATTAGAGTGTCTTCAACTACTTCAACTGTTGGAGAAACGTCATTCAACATAGCCTGAGTCTGAGGTACTGGCAATTCTTCGACAGATTTCAATTTTCTTCTTATTTGATTTGTTCTTGCTCCCACTAAAGTGTCAATTTCGTTGTCTGCTTGTCTTATTTTTTCTTGTGCTTTTTTTAATACACTTTCAAATGATTTAAATTCAGTTTTAACTGCACCGAGTACTTTCCATACTTCGCTTGATCGTTTTTCAATCATCAATGTTCGAAAACCCATCTGTAAGCTATTTAAAAAAGCTGCTAAAGTAGTTGGCCCACTAACTACTATTTTATATTCTCTTTGCAATGTTTCAAGAAGCTTGGTTCTTTTAACAATTTCAGCATATAATCCCTCCATGGGTAAAAACATTATTCCGAAATCGGTAGTGTAGGGAACATCGATATATTTATCATGGATATCTTTTGCAAATTTTTTAATATTTGTTTCAAGCAATTTTGAACTTTCTTCGATCTTTACTGTGTCTCCTAATTCATAAGCTGTTAAAAGATTTTGATAATCTTCAAGAGGAAATTTTGAATCTAATGGTAAATAAACAGCTTCTCCTGATAGATCTTTTCCAGGGAGTTTTATTGCAAATTCAACATGAGCATCGCTTGTTTTTTTAGTTTTTACATTTTTATCATATTGATCAGGAGTAAGAATTTCCTCAAGAATATTTGCAAGTTGTATCTCTCCAAGAATACCTCTTGTTTTGACATTGGATAATACTTTTTTTAAGTCTCCCACATTTGTTGCCAATGACTTCATTTCTCCCAATCCTTTATGTACTTCTTCAAGCTGTCCACTGACTAATTTAAAAGATTCACCTAATCTTTGTTGCAAGGTCGTTTGTAACTTTTCATCAACTGTTTCTCTCATTTTTTCCAGCTTTATATTATTATCGTCTTGAATAGCTTTTAATTTCGTTTCAATCGTTTTTGTCATTTTATCGAGTTCTTCCTTATTGGATTTAGTAAGTACAGTCAACTGGTTGGAAAAAGTATCAAGTTGATTTTTTTGCATCTGACCTATTCCGGTTACAGACCTGGTAAGTGTGTCGCTGACATTTTTAAGGACGTTATTTATTTCTTCCCTGGCGCTTTTTAAATTTTTACCCATTTCTTCTCGGTTTTTTGGAAATTCATCCTTTAGATCCTTTAAAACTGTTTCGATCGATGTCAATTGATCCTTTAGTTCCTCAAATATAGAACTTTGGCCCTTTTTATTTAATTGATATAAAAAATAAAGATTAAGTAAGAGTAAAAAAACGACAACAATCAGAAGCGTGATAATCATAAAATAATCCTAAAATTAAATACGGTTAATAACAGTATAGCAAAAATCTTATCAACATCTAATTTACAATTATCGTAAATTTTGATAGCATAAGTTAACATGCAAAAAAAAGATTATTTAACTTGGTCACATGACAAACTACTTCATGAATATAAAGATTTATCAAAAAGAAAAAAATTTGGGTTAGTATGGGAAAATAAACCTGAGGAAGTAGCTGAAAAATGTAAAGAGTCCTTACCCGTTTTAAAAGAACAAAAGAAAAAAGAAATAATAACAAATAATAATTCAATAAATCATATTTTTATTGAAGGAGATAACTATCACGCACTTTCAGTATTAAACTATACTCACAAGAAAAAAGTAGATGTTATTTTCATCGATCCCCCTTACAATACTGGCAACAGAAGCTGGAGATACAACAACGATTATGTCGAAAAAGAAGATCGCTTTAGACACAGTAAATGGTTATCTTTTATGAGCAAGCGTTTAAGATTAGCGCGAAATCTTCTTAAAGAAGACGGAATAATAGTTGTAACAATTGACGATTATGAACTTTTTACTCTTGGCTTATTAATGGATGAAATTTTTTTTGAGAATAATAAGATTGGTGTTCTAGCAGTAGAAAGTAACCCTCGAGGAAGAACAACAAATAAATTTTTTGCCACAAGCCATGAATATTGGTTGGTCTATGCTAAAAATATAGATGTAGCAAATATTGAGAATCTCCCTTTAACCGAGGAACAAAAAAAAGTATTTAATCTTAAAGATACTATATCTCCTTATAGGTTATTACCATTTAGAAGAAGCGGTGGATTATCTACACCTGAAGAAAGACCAAACTCTTTTTATCCCATCTATTGGAATGAAGAAAAAGGAAAAATTTCTATTGAACCTTTCAATGACGCAGTCAAAATAATACCACTGGACACAACGGGAAGAAAAAGGGTTTGGAGACAAACGAGACCTTCTTTAATGGAAGCTGTTGAAAGAGGTGATATGGTTATTAAAAAGAATGGTAACGGATATACCATTTATATGAAAGACCGAATAAAAAGTGGAAGAAAATCAAAAACAATGTGGATTGATCCAAAATATGACGCTTCATCTCATGGAACTGTTTTACTAGACAAAATATTAAATCGTAGAAATGCTTTTGATTATCCTAAATCTCTATATTCTGTATTAGATATTCTTTCAATATTAGCTAGCAAAAAAAAGGACGCGATTGTTCTGGATTTTTTTGCTGGATCTGGAACTACTGGTCATGCAGTATTAGAAATCAATAAAAGAGATGGAGGCAAACGACAATTTATTTTATGTACAGATAATCAAGATAATAACGGTAGTGGTACTAAAATTGCAGAAGACATTTGTTATCCAAGAATAAAGAATGTTATAGCCGGCTTTAAGGATTCAAAAGGTAATAAAATTCCCGGATTGGGAGGAAATCTTAGGTATTACTCGACTAATTTTGTAGGGAATGTTAAAACTGATAATGATAAGAGAATACTAACTTTGAGAAGTGCTGAAATGCTATGTATAGCAGAAAATACTTTTGAAAAAATCGCAGAAAAAAAAGAATTATATTCAATTTACGAAAATGCAAATCAAATAACCGGTATTATTTTTGATGAAGATGCAATTAAGGAATTCAAAAATAAAGTTAAAGAATATAATAAACCGCTTGTGATTTACGTTTTCAGTTATAACCACACATACGATGAAGACGACTTTAAAAATATTAATAATTTAATAAAAGTAAAACCAATACCTGAAGTAATTTTGAATATTTACCGTAAAATATATAAAGAACTTTATAAACCTAAAAACCTATGAAAGATTTAATTTACCAAAAAAGAAGTATCAATGAACTTTTAACAGCGTCAATAAACTACTTACGAGGTGAAGATCCAAAATTAATTATTTTTCAAGCTCCAACAGGTTCTGGTAAAACAATAATATTGGCAGAAACGATATCAAAAATAGTCAAAGAATTATCAGGTGAAAAAGAATTGGTATTTGTTTGGATATCTGTAAATTATTTGCACGAACAAAGTAAGAATAGCCTCGAAAAACATTTTGAAAATGAAAGATTAATCGATTGTATAAATATAAATGAAATTCAAAATAACCAAATAGAACAAAATCAAATCGTATTTGTTAATTGGGAAAGTCTTAATAAAGAAGGAATCTCCTTATTCATGTCAGATAATGAAAAAGATTGGAACTTAAGTAAAGTAATTGATAATACTAAAGAGGAAGGGAGAATTATTGTATTAATAATAGATGAAAGCCACCGTGCAGCGAAAACTAGTAAGTCGAAAGAAATAATTGACTTAATCGGACCCAGCCTAACATTTGAAGTTTCCGCCACTCCAAAAGAAGGGATTACTAATGATCATAGAGTAATAGTTAAGTTAAATGAGGTTGTCGCCGAAGGCATGATTAAACAAGAAATTCAAATTAACTCAGGTCTAGGAAAAATACAAACTAATGAAGATATTGTTCGAGCAGCTCTAAAAAAAAGGGAAGAGCTTAAAAACTATTACCAAAACTTAGGTTGTAACATAAATCCCCTTCTTTTAATACAAATTCCTAGAAAAAAATCAACTGATGTAAGAAACCCAGAAGACAAAATAATTGAAACACTTCAGAAGGAAGTTATAACTTTAGAAAATAAAAAATTAGCTATATGGTTAGCAGAAAAGGACAAAAAACAAAATCTTGATTACCTCGAAAAAAATGACAGTGAAGTCGACGTTTTAATATTTAAAGAGGCTATTGCTCAAGGTTGGGATTGTCCACGTGCAAGTATTTTATTACTTCAAAGGGAATGGAATTTAGATAATTATGTATTTAATGTTCAAACATTGGGTCGAATTATGAGAATGCCGGAACAAAAACATTATGAAAAATATCCAGCACTTAATATTGGATATGTATATACAGCGTCAGATAACTTCAGTATTGTAGAAGATCTCGCAGGTGACTACGTAAGCAAAGATCAAATGATTAGAGATAACACAATTTACAGAAATATTTATTTGCCTAGTGAGTCAATCAGAAGAAAAAGAGAGCAACAAAGATTGTCTAGTGAATTTAAAATATGTTTATTCAATGCTGCTGAGGAATTAAAAATCAATCAAAATAAAATAAATATTGGAAAATTCGATTTCAAAAAAGCTGTTGGAATTGAAGGTGACATAACTGAAATTGATAAAAGCCAAGAAGTAGAATTTAAAAAGCAAGGGTCAATATTTAAAGATAGAGAAGAAATATGTGCCGAATATACAATTTTTATAAAATCTCTAACGCATCCTTTTACAGGTGGTAGTAGACCAACTGAAATAATTAAATCAAGCATGAGGTCTTTCTTTAAAAAAGAATTTGATATTGGCAATGAAGATCAAATAGCAACTATTGTATTAAATCCCATTAATAAAGGAGAATTTAAGGAATTAATAGAATTAGCAAAAAATAAGTATGCGTCACTTCCAGAAAAGGAAGACACCATAAATAAAAATGTAGATTGGCAAATACCCGAAGTTACGAGTATTTTTGAAAGTTACGACTATATAAAAAATATCAAGAAATCGATTCTAAAACCATACTTTGTTAAAAAAAACATTCAAGGAAAACAAATGTGGTCTAAACCGGAAAGATTATTTATTGAAGAATTAGAAAAAACCGATAACGATGTTCTATGGTGGTTTAAAAACGGCGATAAAGAAAGTAAGTATTTTGGCGTTGCCTATAAAAAAGAAGATAACCATTATTATGGCTTTTATCCAGATTTTATTATTAAGACCAAAAAGGATATCTTGGTTATTGAAGTAAAAGATGATAATGATTTTAAAAATGAAAATTTGCTGAAACTAAATGCTGGTAAAGAATATCAGAAAAAATATAACGGTAATGAAAAATTATATTTTGCTATTGTTTCACCACTCGATTATTTCAACTTTTTTAAATCTCTTAAAAACCAAGAGCTAGAAAAATTCAGATCGATATATGAAGAGAATTTAATAAGGAATACTCAAAGTAGAAAAGTCGCTTCTGAAAAACAAACAGAAAGGTTACCAGAAGATCAAGAATTATTTGATCTTTACGATGAAGAGCTGTCTAAAGGTATTATAAATTTGAACGACAAAAAATTAGAAAATGAAATATTGAAAATAGATTTACAAAATGCGGAAACAATTATAAATAATCTAAAACAATCTTTATATAACCAAACCAAATCAAGACCAACAGAAGCTACGACAGATATTGACATTCCTCTACCTTTTAACATATGTATTTTAGGTGAGGTTACTAATGAAGATACTATCAGAGCAAAATTAAGAGATTATTTTGCTAAATTTGGAATAAAAACTATAGATTGGAATATTGAATTTTTTAATAATACAAAATTAAGGAATTCAGACGTTTTAAATAAACTTAAAAAAGGACAAAGTAAATTTACATTAATCATTACAGGTCAAATATTTCACCATGCCGGGAAAGGAAACCAAAGCGCAAATATCTTAACGGAATTAAGTAAACCTAAATATATTGATCATATAGTTGGATGCTCACCAAAAGAACTTTTAACCATAGACAATATCTTAGAAAAACTAGATTCATACCTTCTTTCATTGAATAAAATACAGTAAGCAAAAAAACTAAGAAGGACTATAAAAAAAGCCGCCGGCATGGGGAAAGCAAACCACACCGACGGCTATACTTAAACTTATAACTCCTGAGACGTACCCCCATACGACTTTTTCATATGCGGGCAAACTGATAATAATCTCATTCAAAATAAATAAAATCACCGGTTAAAACAAAGCTTTTTCTTTCATGCTTGTAAAACCGGCCAAGGTAATAATCAGATGATCTATTAATTCAATTCCAAGTATCTCGCCCGCCTTAACCAGTCTTTTAGTGACAGTTAGATCATCTTCCGAAGGTGTAGCTTCACCGGACGGGTGGTTGTGAGCAATAATAATTTGAGCTGAACCCTCAATAACCGCCCGACGGAAAGTTTCTCTTGGATGGACAATAGAAGAATTTAATATTCCAAGACTAACTAGATCTA
>PFOY01000040.1 GCA_002792755.1 Candidatus Nomurabacteria bacterium CG_4_10_14_0_2_um_filter_30_12 | reverse complement strand
TGAGGCGAAAGCCAGTGGCGAGAATATCATAGAAATCCAAAGTGAGATTACTCTAGCTACAAAGAGGATAGCTACTGAGAAAAATATATAAGCAGTGTAAAGAGTGATTGCAATAAGTAAAAGTATTATGAAAATAGCATAACCTAAACCTAGGTTAACATTTTTATATGCTTCCATTACGATATTTTGAGGATTGAATAGTCTAATTAATCCTACTGAGATAGATTTTTGTCCTTCAGTGCCAGCTTCTGAATCTTTGAGTGTTCCATCTGCATTTGTAGTAGTTGCATCTTTTGAAACAATATTATTGTAAAATATTTTTGCTAGTATGTTTGACCCATCAATAACTACTTTTGTAGTAAATAGACTAAAATTTATAATTAGAGCTATTATGATAACATAGCCGATTAATTTTTTATTATCTGTGACGTTTAGACTGAGTATTGTTTTGATTGCCACATAAAGAAGTGCAACGATGAAGAATATGTTTGCCACGTCTCGTACAGCACTCCATGCTTTTTCGACAAATATATTACTATAAGAGGAGCTATTTGTCGCGTAATAAACAAAGAAATCTAAAAAATGTCCTGCTAGTCTACCAATAAGAGCTGATGCTTGCCAAACAAAATCTAACCCTGCTAAAATACAACCACCAATTTTAAAAGGTATGATACTACATCCAAAATCAGACTCGACTTTCGGTGTACCAATTTTAGTATTTGGTTCGTCATCAATAATAGTATTTCCTTGTCCGTCAGTGTTTGTTTTAAAAGGGATGGGTTTATAAGCTATTGTGGTTTTTTCATCTTTATGAGATATAACACCTATTAGTACCCAATAATCTGTATTATCTTTTAAGTTTTTAAAACTGAGTGAGAATTTTAGAGATTCAATTTTTTTAGGATCACTCTGGCTCATTACTTCTTCTAAATTGAGTTCCTCTTTTTTTTCTTTTGATTCTATAAAACCCCCAAACTCTTTTATTTCTGGTGGATCGCTAATATTAGGTTTCTTGTCATATATTCTAACAATAATATCAAAAATTTCTGGTAAGTTTTTAATTAATGCTCCTATTACTACGTAATCTTTATATGCTGTGCTATTAGCTGTAATATTAATGGGATCAGTTTGTGCAAAAACTTTATTTATTTCCATCCCCACAGCTAAATGTTTATCATTTATTTTAATATTCAAAGAAACAGGAGCTACAAAAATAGCTAGTATTATTAGTAACAATATTCCTTTTTTAATCCAACCTTTTTGCATTGTTTTTTTGTTTCTAACTTTTTCTACTTCTTATCTGTTTTTTATCTTCTTTTTCTCTTTCTCTATCTTCAATTCGTAATTAATTACCTAAAATCCAATTTTACTTTTTGATTTATTATCTTGCATCAATAATTGTTTTAATACATCAAACACCTTTTTGAATTTAATGTCATATTTTTGTTCCATTACATCTATTTTTTGTCTTAATTTTATATTTGTTGCTATTAATTCTCTTAATTTTGTAAAAGTTCTAATTATTTGAATATTAACTAAAATTGCACGTTCGCTATTTAAAACGCTTGATAACATTGCTACTCCTTGTTCTGTGAACACATAAGATAGTTGTGGTGAAAACTTAAGGATTCGTAGGTGGTCACAATTTGTGACCACCTGAGTCTTTTCATTTTTATTTAACTGAAACATAAAATCTACAGGAAATCTTCTTATGTTTCTTTTTACTGCTTGGTTGAGTATTTTAGTTTCAACACCATAAAGTTCTGCTAAATCCCTATCTATCATTACTTTTTTCTTTCTTATTAAGAGTATTTTACTAATAACTTTTTCTATAGGTACAAAAACAAGTTCATTCGTATTGGCATTAACTAGGCCTTGCCTGTTTAAATTTTGCTTTTTATTCAATTTTATATTTTTCTTTTGCATTTTGTTTATTATTTCTAATTTTTTCTGCTTCTTCTCTTCTTTTATCTTCTTTTTCTCTTTCTCTATCTTCAATTCGTAATTCGTAATTGCTAATTCGTAATTGATCTTCTAAAACCCGATTTTACTTTTTGATTTATTATCTTCTTTTAAAAATGACTGAATTGTTTGGAAAACTATTCTAAAATTTTGATCGTATTTTCTTTCTAATTTTTCTATTTTCTCTCTTAACTCTTTATTAGTCATTAACATTTCGCGTAGTTTTGTGAAAGTTCTGATTATTTGGATATTTGTTTGTATTGCTCTCTTACTATTTAGTACAGATGAAAGCATGGCTACGCCTTCTTCGGTAAAAACATAAGGCAGATATCTTCTACCACCTCTTTTATTTGAGGTTTCAAATTGCAACCTCAAATTGACTGTACTATGTATATCAATTTGTGATTTCCAGATTTCAGTTTCTTGTTTATTAAGTTTAAACATAAAATCTATAGGAAATCTTTCAAGATTTCTTTTAACAGCCAGATTAAGTTCTTTTGTTTTTGTTCCGTAAAGATTGGCTAAATCACTATCTATCATAACTTTTTTCCCTCTAATTAAGAATATCTTACTCATGACTGTCTCACTTGGTATCAGAATAAGTTGAGTTTTAACTAGGCCTTGCCTGTTTAAATTTTGCTTTTTATTCAATTTTATATTTTTCTTTTGCATTTTACTTTATAACTTTATAAACTTTATGACTTTCTACTTTTTCTCTCCTTTTATCTTCCCCTGCTAATGCCTAGAGCCTAGAGCCTAATACACTGTGTTTTTATTTTACAATTTTATTTCTGAAATTTTATTTGAAAAAAAATCTATTAATTCCCTTTTTGATGGTAAGGGTCTATTTATCATAATGATTTCTGCCTCTTCTATATCATCTAAATATAAAAGTTGTTCTAGAAATAGACGATCATTAAAAATTGTGCCATATTTATTCTTAGCAATATCAATGATTTCTGATAGAGAAATTAAATTATCTTTTAAACCTACATACAAATCCACATAATCTTTATAAACCCCCCTACGACCTATCGAATAGGCTTTTGAAGCGAGGATTTCTTTAGTAGATAGGATTTGTATTTTGTTGTCTGTTTCTAGTGGTAAAATTTTAGGAAAAGGATAATATAAAAAAGTAATTTTTGTATTATCTACAAGTATTGTTAGCTCATCACTAGTATTTAGAATAATTTGTATTTGAAATTTTGAAAATACTTTTTCTACTTTTTTTATAAGTGTTTTTTTGATTGGTTTATCAGAGAAAAAATCAAAATCTATTGAAATTCTATGACCAATGAGAAATGCTAATCCAGTACCCCCTGCTAAATAAAAATCATCTTGAAATTCATTTAGTAATGGATAAATTTTTTGCATTTCATTAGACAGGATATTTTTATATATATTGTTCATTTTATTTAAAGAGAATAGAAGCTAAATGTGATGCACCTTGTCTAATGTTTTTTCTATTAAATTTATCTTTTGAATTTATTGTTTCTAGTATTTCTTTTTTATTATAGACAGAAGAAAGCCATTTCCAATCAGCAAGTACACCATAATTTAATATTCGTTCAATAATATTTTTTTTATGTAAATTAGTGTTGAGTTTTTCTTTATTTACATCCCAGAAAAGTCTTTTTATTGAGAATGGTATATTTTTATTTATATTCATAATCTATATTATAACATATTTTCATTACCTTTTTTGATAAATATTTTTGCATTTTACTTTATAACTTTATAAACTTTATGACTTTCTATTCTTCAAAAAACAATTTTATCGTTTTTTGAAGTAATATTCATAATCAGAAGCATTTTTTAGTGTTGCAGATATATTTCTAATGTCTATTATTCTATTGTAATAATATTCATACACTGTTAATTTATTTCCATTGAGTTGGAGCTGATATGCTGCTACATCTGGAAGACTTACGCGTATTTCTTTTCCACTTTCATTAACATAACCAAACATTCTTGCAAATTGATCTGATAGATACCATGCAAAGTTTTGTAAATCATTGCCTTCTTCATAACCATATCTTTTAGCAAATTCTTTATCTGCTACTATTTGTCTTGAGAAAACCGTCTCTATGCCTTCATGATAACGAACTACATCATCTGATCTTGGAGTTGCTTTTTGTCCTAATGTAAGAGGTGCCGTATTTATTATCCCATTCTTGTTTGTATAATTTGTATTATTGTTTGAATTTTCATTTGTCCATGAGCCATTTGTATATGTTCCTGTATTCGTCCAAACACCATTTGTATAGTTCCCTGTAGTCCATGTGCCATTCGTCCAAGTTCCAGTGTCTCCATTATTAGTCCAATTTCCTCCTCCAGTATTAACATAAATAAATGCATTACCACTCACTGTGCCATGTGCGCCTGTACATGATATAGAATATGATTTACTACTTGTAAGTGCTCCAGTATTAAATGAACCTGTTGTTCCTCCCCTATTACTCCAAATTCCTGAGCCCATACCACTCCCAGTTGTATTCATCCAAGTTCCTGAACCAGTTTTACTTGTCCAAGTCTTTGTACCTCCTGTACCAAACCAAGTAGCATCTCCGGTTCCTCCTGTCCCTGTGGTGTTTGTCCAAGTTCCAGAACCACTTCCACTGCTCCAAACTCCACTTTTTCCATTATCTATACTATTCCAAGTTCCACTTACTTTTACACTTTCAATACCTGCATCACAAGATGTTGCATTGGTTGATGTCCAGCTTATATTTGATGAACCATTAGAAGAGACTGATGAAGGATTTGCTGTGACAGTGATTGAAGGCAATAGACTATTGTCATTATTTCCTCCTCCTGTATTAACATAAATAAATGAGTTACCACTCACTGTGCCGTAAGCACCGGTACATGATACAGAATAAACAGTAGAAGTTATAGGATGAAAAACATTTGGACGAGTAGTTATTCCTTGACCACTTAATACTGTATTGTTTAGTTCACTACTTGTTTGAACTCGTGTTTTTGTTACACCATCATCAAATGTACAAGAAGTTGCATTGGTTGATGTCCAATTGATTGTTACGTAACTATAACTTGGCAAGAATGTATATGAGCTTGGTGTCACGGTGACTGTAGGGAAAAGATTATTATAAATGCAAGAAGTCTTTGCTTCATTTAAAATGTATGGAGGGTTACAAGTAGGTGTGTTATTATTATTACAAGTTGGATAATTTGTCGCACCATTTGTACAATAAGATTCCCAACCAGTACCACCTAGGTTAATATTAGTATCTTTAGGAGTAGCACTCGTTGTGAAGCTTAATGTAGTTCCATAAGAAGTACAATCAGGCCATTTACCACTCCAGCCTGT
The DNA here is from genome assembly GCA_002792755.1 of Candidatus Nomurabacteria bacterium CG_4_10_14_0_2_um_filter_30_12. Classification (GTDB taxonomy): domain Bacteria; phylum Patescibacteriota; class Minisyncoccia; order Phycocordibacterales; family UBA9973; genus UBA9973. Next base: position 3,161 of record PFOY01000040.1, on the reverse strand, counting down.
AGGGCAAACAGTAGTCAAAGGTATTCTTTTTGAATAATCTTCATTTACGACAGCTCTAAAGAAATATTTCGTAGATGGTTTTAATTTTGATAAAGTAAAATTAATGTTTCCATATAAGTTACTATAATTGCCGATAGTGTGAGTTTGTTCATTTATTTTTGTCCATTTATTAGGATCAAATGCTAATGCAGTATTTACTAATATCTTTAAGAAAAAATCTTTTATAGAATCTTTTACAGAATTAAACGATTGATTACTAAATTGATCAGCTTCTTTATATTGGAAATAAGTTTTTATCGTTTTGACAGAGCTATAAGTGCCATTGATTGTTGCAGTCGTTGAAGTGATGCGTGTCGCATCAGTCGTCCTTATTGTGGTCTCAAGAGGGCTAGTGTGAAAACTTTTCACTACAGCTTCTCCTCCGTAAGCAATATTTTCCTTATTTGAAATTATTGCGCAGTAATAATATGTCGTGTCGGGTTTTAGACCTGTTATCTTTTGAGAAAAAGAAGTTGGTGGTACTGCACCAAGTTTATAATCTTTTGTTGAAGACATATTTGTACCATAGATATCATTACAATATATTGGAGGATTCTTTTTAGCTTTTGAATATCTAAAATATGCCGTTATAGGAAGTGTTGGTGTTGCTATTTTGTCTCCTCCCATTCCGGATAGTGTCGCTGTGGTTTGGGTTATGTTCATATTTTTTGAATCATCAGTTTGAATAAAAAGATTTGATAATTTTGAATAATGTGGTTTATTTTCGGTCAAGATTTCTATACAACCACCAACAGAAGAATCAAAAATTTGTGGAGATGGGCATGATCCGTAACAACTAATACCCTGTGCTTTACAATAATCTGCTGTCACACAAATATTATTAATAATATTAATAAAACTGCCAGTTGGACAAGTTGATGGAGTGATACAACCACCAACAGAAGAATCAAAAGTTTGAGGTGGTGTACACAGACCGTAACATTCACCATATAGAGAATTTGGTAGGCCAAAATTGTTTGCACATTGTGATTGGGAAACACAAGTATTGTCTACAATATTACGAAATTGAGGAGATGTACAAGAAGTAGTTGTTCCAGTAGTACAAGTTTTTGCAGTGCGATCATAAAAAACTGATGTATTACTATAACTGAAATAATCACAATATTTATAACGAGTTACTTGTGAATGTGAAAAAAATGGGGTCAATAGTAATATTATTATTAAAATTTTTAATATGTTTTTTTTCATTTTTTTAATAAATTCCAATCATTTTTTCAAAAATATCTCCGATAGATCTGTCTCTAGAACTTATGTCATCTTGACTTTGTGGTACTAGGTCTTCTATGTGTAATCTTTCAGCACCTCTTCTATTATTTCCTTTGCCTGGTTGATTTTCTGAAGAGAAATAAATAAAGTTTAAAAATCCGGGACCTCCAGCTGAGCCATAATTAGCAGGTATCTTGTTGTTATAAACCTTGGCTCCAGTTTCATTCTCATTTAACGGGTCTGGAATATCAAAGATCTTGTTATTTATCAATAAATTATAATCATAAAGAATAGGAAATGGATATGTTGCTCTTTTTATAGAATTTCCATCAAAATTATTCCAATTTCCTTTTTCATTATAAACTCCACCATTACTTCTATCTAGACATGTAGGATATATTCCATCTAAAGTAAGCTCAGTAAGCTCTTGATATCCATCTGGGCAAGCTTTTTTTATAGCAGTACATGTAGGATATGTTCCTTCCCATCCGGTTGGACAACTTGTTCTTTCTATTGGGGCTTTGCACGTAGGATATGTTCCTGTCCAATTAGTTTGGCATGAACCACTACCTGTAGTATCAGAGCAGTCAGGATATGTTCCTATCCAACCAGCTGGGCAAGTTTTTTTTGTAGCAGTACACGTAGGATATGTTCCTGTCCAACCAGCTGGGCAGATATCAATTTTTGTAGCAGTACATATAGGATATGCTCCACTAAAACCAGCTGGACAAATTTTGTTTGCAGCTGACATAAACTTTTTTTGTTTATCTGCTGGTTTTAGTGAGTTTGCTTCTATCTCTACTTCACACCCAGAAGGCCCTTTTAATAAATGAACATAAATATCATTTCTTTTATCAATAATTTGTTTTGTTAAATCATCAACATTAAATATATCATTTCCATTTACCATATCAGAAGAAACTCTCGCAAATGCATTTATTTGTTCTTTTAATTCATTCTCAAAATCTTCTTTTGTATAAGTTCCATTATTTGCTTCACTGTATTCAAGTTTATTATTTAATATATCAACTTTTTCTTTTATTTCACCCAATATGTTTATTGTAGTTTTTAGTGAATAAATCTTGTCCTCATTATTTTTTGACATTTGAGCATATCCTGTTAATTGTTCAAAGTTTTTTATTGCTTCTCCTCTAACTGTTGGTAAAAGTTCTGGGTCTGAAAAATATGTTTTTCCCATGATAATAGCATATCTATCTAACATACTGTTTAAAACAGAAACTGTTCCCGTTTTACTACTTATGTATGGAATTCTTGCATCATTTTCGTTTCCATAATCTGGTAGATAGCCAGAAAAACTAGCTATTACACCAGAATAGTATGTTCTTACATTTAAACCAGGATCGTCTCCCGCAAATAAATCTATGAGAAAGCCTACAACAAAACCAACTAAAGCACCAACAACAGTACCAACAACAGGAAATAGTGATGAGCCTACTGCTACACCGATTAATGCTGCAGCTGGTGCAGCTAATACTGACATTGCCACTAACCCAGCAGCCGTTCCTCCTACAGCTTTAACCATATCTATTACCTGTTCACTTTCTAAATCTTTAAGACTTTCTGCTGTTTCTGGTAGAATTGCATTTGTGGCTGCAGCCAATACTCTTCTAGAATCATCTTCCCATCCAGGATGAGGGCCTGGAATACAATAATCTAGTTGATAGATAGTTGGTATAAGTCCATAGGCATTAGATTGTCCATAGGTAGAAGATTTTATATCATCATTAAGTTTATAATCCCCATTGTCGGTGGTAGATATGAGCTCTCTGTTTTGTATTTTAAGTTTATCTGAATAAGTTCTTTGTTCATCTATTAGAGCTTGAGTGAGATCTGTACGGATATCAAAATCAGGATTGGCTTGTAGCCAAGAATTT
>PFOY01000047.1 GCA_002792755.1 Candidatus Nomurabacteria bacterium CG_4_10_14_0_2_um_filter_30_12 | reverse complement strand
ACTTCGTGAATATATAAAAGAAGCAGAAAAGAAAGGAGTGGCTATAGGCCATTTTAATATTTCAAATTTAGAAGGTTTACATGGTATTTATAATGCAGCAAAGAAATTGAATGTCCCAATAATAATAGGTTTGTCAGAAGGAGAAGAGAAATTTGTTGGTATAGAAGAAGCAGTGGCTTTAATCAAATCTATTCGTGAAAGAGATGATTATCCTATCTTTTTGAATGCAGACCATCATGCAAGTTTTGAATCAGTAAAAAAATGCATAGATGTTGGTTTTGATTCTGTAATTATTGATGCTGCAAAATTATCTTTTGATGAAAATATAAAAGTTACAAAACAATGCGTTGATTATGCTCATGAAGTAAATATAAAAACTGGTAGAGATGTTTTAGTTGAAGCTGAACTTGGATTTATAGGTTCAGGGTCAATCATTCGAGATTCTGTTCCCGAAGGTGCTGGAGTATTAACAAAAATAGAAGATGCTAAAAAATTTGTTGAGATGACAGGTATAGATTTATTTGCACCATCAGTAGGTAGTATTCACGGTCTTATTAAAACTGGTAAACCTCATATTGATACTGAACTTGTAGCAGAAATTAGAAAAGCTACAGGTATACCTTTAGTTCTTCATGGTGGTTCAGGATTACGTGATGAAGATTTTGTAAATGCTATCAAGTCTGGTATTGCTATCGTACATATAAATAGTGAAATTCGTTTAGCTTTCAGACAAGCAGTGGAGCAATCATTGAAAGATAATCCATCTGAAATAACTCCAGCTAAAATATTACAACCTGCAGTAGAAGCAATAGAAAAAGTCGTAGAAGCCAGATTAAAACTTTTTAATAATTTAAAATAAATATGTCTTCATAAATCTTCAATCAAATTAAAAATTTTTTGCATTTAATTCAAATTTTTTTGATTAATTAATTTTTTTTACTTTCCAAATAAATTTGTGGGTAACCCATTTTTATTTGTTTGTTTTCAACGTCTTTTATTCCAAGACCTTCTAGAAAATCTATGCACGCCTTTTTTGCTTCTTTTTCATCTTTGAAATCTCCTTTGGCCTCTGCCTCTATAAAATACCCAAGTCCTGTGACATTATCTAGTGCAACTTCAATATCATCACACATCCAGTATTCTCTATATTTTTCTATAGTCACAGATTTTTTAAAATCTAAAAATCCTAAGATTTTTTCTAATTCACTTTTATTTGAAATTTCTGTCTCATATTCTTCGGCATAATCATAATCTCCATCTTCTCTCTGATTTATAGATTTGGTATATTCCCAAACAACTTTATCTGGGTTCGTTCTTATCCTTAACCACTCTACTGGATGAGGTTTCCTGGCAAAAAAATCTCTATGCTCTGGAACATAATAATCATCAATTTGTTTTATTGATTTTATTAATTTTCCTATTTTTGAGACTTTTTCTTTAATTTCTTCAAAATTATCTATTTTTACTTTTATTTCAACTTCAATATTCATGTTTTTATTATATCATTTCTGTTATAATATTTAAACAAGTGAAAGAAGAAATACAAAAATTTTTTAGGGGAGAAGTGGAAGATAGTGATGAAGTGCTTTCAAAATATTCTCGTGATGCGAGCATTTTTGAAGTGCGACCTAAGCTTGTTCTTTTCCCTATGGATTCAAAAGATGTTCAGAATTTAGTGAAATGGGTAAGTGAAAATAAAGATAAATATGCCGATCCTGAAAAAAATAAAGATTATAAAAATCTTTCCATTACTTGTAGATGTGCAGGGACAGATATGTCTGGCGGAGCAATAGGGGAATCTTTAATTTTAGATTTTACACGGCACATGAATAAATTAGTACGATGGAATCAGGATTTAAAAAATTTTTCCGGCTTAACCCTTCCAGGAGTACCTGTTGGGACCCACACCGTTCAAAATTCTTCAAATCCTGATTCCATTACTGTGCAGCCTGGGATGTTCTATAGAGATTTTGAAAAGATTACTTTAGAAAAAGGACTTATTTTACCTTGTTATACTGCATCAAAAAGTTTAAATGCTATGGGTGGAATGTTTGGTAATAATTCAGCAGGAGAACGGACACTCAAATATGGAAAAACTGAAGATTATATTTTAGAAACTAAAATAGTTTTTTCTGATGGAAATGAATATGTAGTAAAACCATTAACACAAAATGAATTAACAAAAAAGATTGTGCAATTAGATTTTGAAGGTGATATTTATAAAAATATTTATAATTTAATAAATAAAAATAAAGATGAAATAAATCATGCAAAGCCAAATGTTCATAAAAATTCTGCTGGTTATTATATTTGGAATGTTCTAAAAAAAATACAGAATCTAAAAAATTCTTCCGGCTTAACCCTTCCAGGAGTACCTGTTGGGGCCCACACCGAGCACAATTCTTTAGATTCTGTATTTTTTGACCTTAATAAACTTTTAGTGGGATCGCAAGGTACGTTGGGGATAGCTACTGAAATTACTTTTAAACTCGTTAAAAATCCTAAACATTCTAAACTCGTAGTTATTTTTATTAATGATTTAGAATCATTGGGTCGTCTTGTAAAAGAGATTTTACAATTTAATCCTGAAACATTGGAGACATATGATGATAAGACAATGAAATTGGCTGTTAGATTCTTTCCAGATTTTTTAAAAAATAAGGGTTTGTTGGGTATGATTAAATTTATGTGGAGTTTTATACCTGAATTAGGAATGATGTTTAAGAATTTTTTCAACAGAAAAGGTTTTCCAAAATTAATTGTTCTTACAGAATTTGCTGGAGATAGTCAAAAGTTAGTATATAGACAATGTATTTCCTTAAAAGAAAAAATAAAAGATTTTAAACTTAAGGTACATATAACTAAATCTGAAGAAGAATCAGAAAAATATTGGGATATTAGAAGAGAGAGTTTTTCACTTTTAAGAAAACATGTAGCTAAACTTCACACTGCTCCATTTATAGATGACATCATAGTTCGTCCAGAATTTTTACCTAAATTTATCCCAGAACTTAATAAGATTTTAGAACAATATAAATTAGTTTATACAATAGCAGGACATGTAGGAGATGGTAATTTTCATATTATTCCTCTTATGGATTTCAGACGTCTTGATACACCTAAAATAATAATGGAACTTGGAGACAAGGTGTATGATCTTGTAATTAGATATCAAGGTTCAATAACCGCTGAACATAATGATGGTATTATACGCACTCATTATTTAAAGAAAATGTATGGTACAAATATGATTATGATATTTAAAGATATTAAGAAAATTTTTGATAAAAAAAATATTTTTAATATAGGTAAGAAAATTATTTCAAAAGATGGTAGTGGTACAAAAGAATATGCAATATCTCATATTGCATTAGAGCATAATGTTATACATAAGGTTTAAATTTGCTTTTTTTATATTTTTATATATAATGTTTCTATGTTTATAATTAAAGCTAAAAAAAGAAATGAAGGTGTCAATTCAGATACTTTAAAGAAAACAGGTGAAATACCTGCTGTTTTTTATGGAATAAAAAAAGAGACTACATCTATTTCTATACCAATCGTTGAATTTAAAAAAATATGGAGAAAGGCTGGAGAATCTTCTACTATTAAAATATCAATAGGTGATAATAATATTGATGTGCTTATACATGATGTACAAGTGCATCCTGTCACAGATGAACCTATACATGTAGACTTTCTTGTTGTAGATATGAATAAAAAGATAAAGGTTAACGTTCCACTTGAATTTTCTGGTATATCAAATGCCGTTAAAAATGGATTAGGAAATCTTGTTAAGGTGCTTCATGAGATAGAAATAGAAGCATTGCCAAAAGACCTTCCACATAATTTAATGGTTGATTTATCACAACTTGAAACTATAGAAAGTCAGATTTTTGTCTCTAATATAAAATTACCAACTGGAGTTGTTCTTGTAACTGATGGAAGTGAAGTTGTTGCTTCTATTATTCTTCAAGTTGAAGAAAAAGAAGAAGTTGCATCAGTTGATCTTTCCGCAATTGAGGTTGAAAAGAAAGGGAAGAAAGAAGAAGAGGGTGTAGAAGAGGTGGTGGCTGAAGTAAAAGAAGATAAATAATTTTTTATAAAATTTATATAAATATGTTATAATAAAAGCTATGATGAGAAAGACAGTTATAGCTTTTTTTGTTACAATTTTTTTTATAATATTTATTTTTTCTATATTTAAAACGCCTTATGCGAAGGCTTCTTTTGATTGTCTTACATTAAATGATTCTTCTTCATTGACTAATAAGGATTTTTGTCGAAATGAACTTATTCAAATAGAAGCTCAGCTTGCTGATTTATTAAATAAACAAAAAGAACAACAAAAACAAACAGGAACATTAAAAGGAGATGTAGAATATTTAACTAGTCAAATAAATGCATTGAAAACAAAAGTTAAAGCCAGAGCTTTTAAAATAGCGCAACTTAAGGTTGATATAAAAGATAAAGTTATAAAAATAGATACACTTTCAGAAAAAATAGACAGAGAATATGAATCTTTGGCTCAATTGTTACGAAATACAAATGATTTTGATAATCAAGATTTTATTTATTTAATATTTTCTGATGAGAGCCTTTCTACTTTTTATAGTGATCTTGAATCTTATGATTCTATTAAACAAGCTATAAAGACATCAGTGGATCAAATTAGAGGTATAAAAACTGAGACTGAAACACAAAAGAAAGATCTTGAAATAAAACAAAATGCTGAAACAGATGCAAAAGCAGAACTTGAAAATGCACAAAAAAAAGTAGCACAATCACAAGCACAACAAAAAGAACTTTTAGCTATTTCTAAAAATAAAGAATCTGAGTATAAAAAACTTGCTGCTCAAAAAAGGGCTCAAGCTGATAAGATTCGTAGCGCTTTGTTTAATTTAGCTGGTATTTCTCAGAAAATTGAATTTGGAACTGCACTTACATACGCTAATGAAGCTAAAATGAAAACAGGGGTTGATCCTGCATTTTTACTTGCTATTCTTACTCAAGAAAGTAATCTTGGTGCTAATGTCGGCCAGTGTTATTTAACAGATACAGATACTGGTGAAGGAATTGGTAAAAATACAGGAATCAAATTTAAAAATGTGATGAAACCTACTCGAGATGTAGGCCCATTCTTAGAAATTACAAATACTCTTGGTTTTAATGCATTTCAAACTGCTGTATCTTGTCCTATTGCTGGTGTAGCTGGATGGGGTGGAGCTATGGGGCCTGCACAATTTATTCCTTCGACTTGGAAAATTTTTGAAGATCGTTTAAAAAATGTTTTAGGATATTTTGCTAATCCATGGTCTCCTCGTGATGCTTTTACAGCTTCAGCAATGTATCTCACAGATCTTGGTGCAATAGGCAGTAGTACAAGTGCACAAAATAAAGCAGCTTGTAGATATTATGGTTCTGGTGGTTCATCTTGTTCATATAGTAGAAGTGTACAAAAGTTTAAATCTACTATTCAAGATAATATAGATTTGCTTTCAAGTTAGAATTGTGATATTGTTTTCAAATAATGAAAAAAGATATACACCCAAAATTTGATATTAAAGCTAAAGCTACTTGTGCATGTGGAGCTATTTTTGAAGTAGGTTCTACAATGCCTGAAATAAAAATGGAAATTTGTAGTCATTGCCATCCTTTTTATACTGGTAATGATAAAGTTATGGATACTGCTGGACGCGTAGAACGTTTCAATAAACGTCGTGCTCTTGTTGCCAAAGTAAAATCACATAAAAAGTAAATGAATTTAGACGAATTAAAAAAGAATCACAATACGAGCTATTTAGCTGGTATTTTAGAGCGTTTAAATCGTGAAGAAGAACAAGTACGTGAAATGATGGGAGGTGATGATGATCTACATGAAATAGCATCACAAGAACTTAAATCTATACAAGAACAGAGAGAAACTACAGAAAAACAAATTCAAGATATTTTAGATAACCACGAGCTTAACGCCACAAAAAAGTTAGAGTCAAAAGGAATGGCGAATGAAATAGTGTTAGAAGTGAGAGCTGGGGCAGGTGGAGATGAGGCTTCTCTTTTTGCGTGGGAGCTTGCACATATGTATGAATTATTTTCTGTAATAAAAGGATGGCAATGGAAAACTAATTATGAATCAAAAAATGAGCTTGGTGGATATAAAGAAGCTAGTTTTGAAATTAAAGGTAAGGATGTATATAAAATGTTGCGTTATGAGACTGGCGTACATAGAGTACAAAGAGTGCCTGCTACAGAAAAAAATGGCAGAGTACATACTTCTACTGCATCTGTGGCAGTACTTCCAATTAGAAAAAAAGTTTTATTTAAAATAAATCCTGCAGATTTAGATATGGAATATTCTCGTTCAGGTGGAAAGGGAGGACAAAATGTAAATAAAGTGGAGACAGCAGTACGACTTATTCATAAACCTACAGGTATAGATGTGCGTTCAACAAATGAAAGGAGCCAGTTGGCAAATAGAGAAAAAGCTTTAATGATTTTAACAGCTAAACTTCAGCAACTTAAAGAAGAAGAAGAGGCTAAAAAATATGCAGGTGTGAGAAAAGATCAAATAGGTACTGGAGATAGATCAGAAAAGATTCGTACATATAATTTTTCTCAAGATAGAATCACAGATCATCGTATAAAAAAATCTTGGCATAATTTACCAAAGATAATGGGAGGATATATAGAAGAAATTTTTGAAGCATTACAATCTGGAGAGACAGGCGAGGAGGAGGAATAAAATTTTGCTTTTTATTTATGTATATGTAATACTTACTATGTAGTTTCTCCGCGAGCTTTTAGGTTTTTGTTAAAGAGATCATTGAGCGACAAGAGTATCTACGTTCTAATCTGAAGTTAGAGCATTATAATTAGTTTTTGCTTATTTTTTTAAAAAATAAGAGAAGTAAATAGTATGGCTACAAAGCTATATGTAGGGGGACTCCCTTACAGTGTTCAAGAAGATGCATTAAAAGACCTCTTCGCACAAGCGGGTGCAGTTACATCTGCTGTGATTATTATAGATAAAATGTCAGGTCGCTCAAAGGGTTTTGGATTCGTAGAAATGGCAACAACAGAGGAAGCACAAGCTGCTATCTCAATGTTTAATGAACAAGAATTCGAAGGACGTAAGCTTACAGTAAATGAAGCTCGTCCAATGGAAGCTAGACCACCAAGACAAAGTGGAGGTGGTGGATATGGTGGAAACAGTAATGGTGGATATGGTGGAGGTAATCGTGGTCAACGCAGAGAATACTAATATTTAATTAGTTTTTTAAAAAAGCTCTGATTTGTATCAGAGCTTTTTTAATTTGATTAAACTAAAATATTTTGTTATATTGGATATACTCTGTTTAGGTAGTGATTTTAGGGCGTGTAGTTCAGTGGTAGAACGCTGTCCTGATAAGACAGAGGCCGTAGGTCCAATTCCTACCACGCCCACATGGTAGTGGAAGAAAATAAAAGTAAAAATAGTATTTGGTGGAAACCAGCAGTTGAAGTTTTTAGTGAAATATCAACTTGGATTGCATTACCTGTTATAGCTGCTGCAATAGGAGGTAAATCTTTAGATGAACGTTATGGTACAAAACCATACTTACTACTAGCACTTACTGGTGTAGCTTTTTTAATATCATCATATGGTATAGTAAAAGCTGTAAAAAAATATGCAGCTAAAATAAAAAAGGAAGAAAAAAATAATTTATGACACAAGAAGAAAATATAATAATAAAAATAGAACAATCTAATAAAGATATAATAAATAAAGAACAAATATTTCATGAATCTACTCTTTTTGCTGAACCGATTTATCATTATGGAAATTTTATAATTACAAATGCTTTGTTTACTAGTTGGATAGCTGTAGTTATTATAATAATTTTATCTTTTATTATTAGAAAAAAACTCAAAGAGATTCCTACTGGAATACAAAATTTTGTTGAAGTTGTTGTAGAAGGTGCTTTGTCTCTTTGTGATCAAGTTACAAATGATAGAGCATTATCTTTAAAGATTTTTCCAGTTGCAATTTCTGTTTTCTTTTTTATTCTTGTAAATAATTGGTTTGGAATACTTCCATTAGGTGGTTTTGGACTTATAGAAAAAGGAGAAGAAGGACTTGCTTTTGTTCCTTTTGTTCGTGGAGGTACAGCTGATATTAATACGACTATTGCTTTGTCTGTCATGGCTGTCGTTGGTGCAAATATGTTTGGTGTTTTTTATATAGGTATATGGAAAACTTTTAATAAATATGTTAATCTAAAAATAATTGGACAGATAGGAAAAAAGATACGAAAAGATCCTACTATCATTATTGTTGCTCCAATTACGTTCTTTGTAGGTTTAATTGAAATTGTTGGTGAGTTTGCAAAAGTTGCATCACTGTCTTTTCGTCTTTTTGGTAATGTATTTGCTGGTGAAGTTTTACTTGTCTCTATGGCAGCATTAGTTGGATATATTATTCCAATACCTTTTCTTTTTTTAGAAATACTTGTAGGTGTTATTCAAGCACTTATATTTTCAATTTTACTTGTAGTTTATTTTACAATTGCATCTACTGATCATGATGAACACGACGAACATGAAGAAATACACAAAGAGTCGATTATTATTAATAGTAACACCGCGTAAGCGGAAAAAATATGGAATTAAATACTATCGCGAAAGCAATTGTTATGGCCGTCGGAGCTGTTGGTCCTGCTATAGCTATCGGAATGATTGGTTCAAAAGCTATGGAATCAATTGGGCGTAATCCAGAAGCTGCTGGTAAAATTCTTGTGCCAATGCTTTTAGCTTGTGCTTTTGCAGAAGCTATCGCCATCTATGCACTTGTTATCGCATTTTCAATCTAAACCTAGCAATTAGGCGCTAGGCGCTAGGCGTTAGCAAATTAAAAGCTAGAGCCTAGAGCCTAAGGCCTAAAGCCTATTTAAAAACATGGATTCAATTATTAATACATTTCATATAGATTTAAAAATTATTATTGCTCAGGTTTTTAATTTTGGGATTGTTTTTGTGGTTTTATATATATATGCTCTTAAACCTTTAAACAAGCTCATGAAAGAGCGAGGGGAAAAAATAGCAAAAGGAGTTAGCGATGCTAAAATAAATGCAGAAATTTTAAATAATACAAAAGTAGAATATGAAGAAGTTTTGATAAAAGCTCGTAATGAAGCACAAAAGATATGGGAAGTTGGAAAAAAGAAAGCTGAAGAGAAAAAATCTATTATGTTAGAAAAAGCAAAAGAAGATGTGGCTTTGATGATTGAAAATGGTAAGAGAAATCTTGAGAATGAAAAAATTAAAATGGTTGATGAAGCTAGAAAAGAGATTACTTCTATTTCAGTAAAAATAGCAGAGAAAATACTTGATACTAAGGTAGATGGAAATTTTGATGAAAAAACAATGAAAGAATTAAACAATATATAAAAATACTTGTCCCGTATTAAATTTTTGAGTAAGTACATTATGATAAATATAATTAAAAACCAAAAACATATGAATATTATTAATAAAGATTTAAAATTTTAATACTGGGATGTCAATAATATCAAACAATGATATAGCAAACGTGATTTATTTGGTTTCAAAAGATAAAAGAGAAACAGAACTTCGCTATATAGATACTAAGATAGTAAAATTCCTAGCTCGTAAAAGATTTTTATCAAAAAGTACTGATATATTAGAACGATTAGAAAAAATAATTAATCATGAAAATAAAAAAATTATAGTTAAAATATCGAGTGCTAAAAAATTAAAAGAAGAAACAAAGATAGAATTGTCACTTTTTTTAAAAAAGCGTTATAAAATAGAAAAAGTTGTTTTTGATGAAATGATAGATGAAAAATTATTAGGTGGAATAAGAATAGAAGTAGATGATGAGATAATTGATTTAACAATAAAGAATAAAATTAGAAAATTACAAGAACATTTAATAAGAAAAATATGAGTCCCGTTAGAAGTTAACTTTCGGGAATAAATTATAAATTAATCAAGGTTATCTTATATTATTAAAAATTAAAGTAAATTAGGATAACTTCTAACGGGATGAGCACGAATTATATTGTAGAAAATTTAAAAAAAGAAATAGAAAATTTCTCATCACAAATAAAAGCTGAAAAAGTGGGTCATGTTCTTGAAGTTTTTGATGGTATAACAAAAGTTTCTGGACTCTCAGATATAAAATCATCAGAAATGGTAACTTTTCCAAATGGAGAAATAGGTGTTGCTCTTAACTTAGAAGAAGATTCTATTGGTATTATTGTACTTTCTGATTTTTCAAAAATAAAAGAAGGTGATGAAGTAAAAGCTACTGGTAAGATTCTTGAAGTTCCTGTTTCAGATTATATTATAGGAAGAGTTGTAAATGCTCTTGGTCAAGAAATTGATGGAAAAGGTTCTATTAAATTAGATAAAACTTATCCTATTGAAAAAATTGCTCCTGGTGTCATTACTCGTTTATCTGTAAACAAACCAGTTTCTACTGGTATTAAAGTTATTGATGCTATTATTCCCATAGGAAGAGGACAACGTGAACTCATCATAGGAGATCGTCAGACAGGTAAGACAGCTATTGTTATTGATGCTATTTTAAACCAAAAAGGTCAAAATATGATATGTGTTTATGTTTCTATTGGTCAAAAAGATTCTAAACTTCGCAAAATTCAAACTCGATTAGAGGAAGGTGGTGCTATGGCATATACAATCATTGTATCAGCTGGATCTTCTGAACCAGCATCACTGTCATATATTGCTCCTTATACTGGAGTATCTATTGCAGAATATTTTATGGATCAAGGAAAAGATGTATTAATAATTTACGATGATCTTTCTAAACATGCTGTAGCATATCGTGAAATTTCTCTTCTTCTTCGACGTCCACCAGGAAGAGAAGCTTATCCTGGAGATGTCTTTTATTTACATTCTAGATTGTTGGAACGTGCTTGTAGAAGAAATGAAGAATATGGAGGTGGGTCTATCACAGCTTTACCAATAATTGAAACACAAGCTGGTGATGTGTCTGCATATATTCCAACGAATGTTATATCTATTACAGATGGACAAATATTTCTTGAAACAGATCTTTTTTATAAAGGTATTCGTCCTGCTGTAAATGTTGGACTTTCTGTTTCTCGTGTGGGTTCAAATGCACAGATTAAAGCTATGAAAAAAGTAGCAGGTACTCTTAAATTAGATTTGGCTCAGTTTCGTGAACTTGAAGCATTTTCACAATTTGGTTCAGATCTTGATAATGCAACAAAACAACAACTTGAACGTGGCAAGAGAGCAGTAGAAGTATTAAAACAGCCACAATACGCTCCTATGGTCATAGAACATCAAATAGTAGTGCTTTATGCATTAGTAAAAGGTTATATGGATACTATTCCAGTAGAAAAAATTAAAGAATTTGAAGAAGGTCTCATAAATTATACTGAAAATAATAATAAAAAATTCTTTAAAGAAATTTCTGAAAAAGAAATGTGGACAGATGCAGGTGAAGAAGAATTAAAAAAAGTAATTGAAGATTTTAAAAATAGTTTTTTAGCTAAAAGCTAAGACTCAAAAATTATAAGCTAATTTATATGGCAAGTACTAAAGAAATTAAAAGAAGAATAAAGAGTGTGAAGAACACAAAGAAAATCACAAAAGCGATGGAACTTGTTGCTGCTTCTAAAATGAAGAGGGCTGTCTCTTCTACTCTTGCTTCGAGATTATATGCAGAATATTCTTGGGAAGTTTTAACATCTATTGCTAAAAATACTGAAAAGATAACTCATCCACTTTTTATAGAAAGAGAAGTAAAAAATGTATTGTTAGTTCTTATTACTTCAAATCGTGGACTTTGTGGTGCATATAATTCACAAGTAATAAAAAAAGTTTTACATTTAATAAAAGATGAAAATAAAGATGTGAATATTGAGATTATTTCAATTGGGAAAAAGGGAGATAATGTGATGCGTCGTATAGGACAAAAAGTCATCGCTAGTTTCTTTGAATTACCAAATAATATTTCCATTAGAGATATTGTTCCAATATCAGAACTTCTTATAAAAGAATTTAATCTTCTTAATTATGATAAAGTTTTAGTTGCTTATACTGATTTCATTTCTGCTCTTACTCAAAAACCAAATATAAAACAAGTCATACCAGTTTCAAAAACAGAATTAAAAGAATTGATAGATACATTAGGATCTCATTCTGAAAAAGAAGATAAAGAAAGAAAAATTTCAAAAAATGAAGTAAAGACGGATTATTTATTTGAAGGAGATCAGGAAGCATTGATAGGATCTTTAGCAGAGAAATTGACAAGAATACAAATATATCAGATGTTTCTAGAATCAAATGCATCTGAACAATCTTCTCGAATGGTCGCTATGAAGAATGCATCTGAAGCTGCAGGAGAGATGATAGATGATCTGACATTAGTATTTAACAAAGCTCGCCAGAGTAACATCACGAGAGAGATTTCAGAAATAAGTGCAGGTATGGCAAGTGTAAGTTAAAAATAAAAAGTTTATAAAGTTTATAAAATAAAAAATTATTAATAAAATTATCAATAATAAAAAGAATTTATGAAAACAACAGGTATAATAAAAAGAATAATAGGTCCGGTCATAGATGTAACATTTCAAAATGGTGTCCCAGCTATTTATAATGCACTTACTGTAAAGAAAACATCTTCAAGTCCTTCAGGGCATGTGACTGAGATAGTTCTTGAAGTAGAACAACACATAGGAGACAATACTGTTCGTGCTGTTGCCATGGATTCTACTGATGGTCTTTCTCGTGGAATGGAGGTTATAGATACAGGATTTCCTATCTCTGTTCCTGTTGGTAAAGATACTTTAGGAAGAATGTTTAATGTTCTTGGTGCTCCGATAGATAATGGTAAGGAATTGATAGGTGCTGTATCTCCAATACATCGTAAAGCTCCAAGTTTCGTTTCTCAGTCTACAAAAGTTGAAATTCTTGAAACAGGTATTAAAGTTATTGATCTTATTTGTCCTGTTTTGAAAGGAGGAAAGGTTGGACTTTTTGGAGGTGCTGGTGTCGGCAAGACTGTCGTTATTCAGGAACTTATTCATAATATTGCAGCAAACCACGGAGGGTATTCTGTTTTTGCTGGAGTTGGAGAAAGGACTCGTGAAGGAAATGATTTGTATCATGAAATGAAAGATTCAAAAGTTCTCGATAAGGTTGCAATGGTATTCGGACAAATGAATGAACCACCAGGAGCTCGTCTTCGTGTGGCTCTCTCTGGGCTCACAATGGCAGAATATTTTCGTGATCAAGAAAATAAAGATGTCTTGTTTTTTATAGATAATATTTTCCGTTTTACTCAAGCAGGTTCTGAGGTGTCTGCTCTTTTGGGACGCATACCTTCTGCTGTGGGTTATCAACCAACTCTTGCTACAGAGATGGGAATATTACAAGAACGTATCACTTCTACAGATAAAGGTTCTGTGACTTCTGTGCAAGCTGTGTATGTGCCAGCTGATGACCTTACAGACCCAGCTCCGGCAACTACATTTTCTCATCTTGATTCTACTGTTGTTCTCAACCGTTCACTTTCTGAAATAGGTATTTATCCAGCTGTTGACCCTCTTGATTCTTCTTCAACTATTCTTGATCCAAATATTGTAGGAAAAGATCATTACTATGTTGCTCGTGAAGTGCAAAGAGTCTTACAACGTTATAAAGATTTGCAAGATATTATTGCAATATTAGGTATGGAAGAATTATCTGAAGCTGATAAAGAGCTTGTGACTCGTGCTAGAAAAATTCAGAAATTCCTTTCTCAACCAAATTTCGTTGCAGAACAATTTACAGGAACGAAAGGTGTCTATGTGCCACTTGTTGATACCATAAGATCATTTAAGGAAATTCTTGATGGTAAACATGATGATAAGCCAGAGAATGATTTTTATATGAAGGGTGCACTTTAAAATTAAAAATAGTTCTTAAGAAAAGCCTTGCGCAGGAGTTTAGAAAATAAAAATAGTATTCTATTTATTATTTACTTGAACGACGAGCAGTTCGCTGGCAAAGCTTTGCCAGATAGATTGCTTTTTGAGAGAAGCTATTTTAAATTTTAAAGATTAATATTAAAAAATATGTCAAAACAATTAAAATTAAAAATAATAACACCTGAGAGATTAGTATTAGAGGAAATGGTTGATCAAGTAAGTTTACCAACTACACTTGGTGAAATAACTATTTTGCCTAATCACATACCTTTGATTACAAATCTTACATCTGGAGATATTGTTGCTTTTGCTGGTGGTGAACATATCCCAATGGCAGTAGTAGGAGGGTTTATAGAAATAAAAAAAGACAAAAATGATAATACAGTGGTAGCTGTTTTAGCTGATTTTGCAGAACATATATCTGAGCTTACTGATGATAAAATTGAAAAAGCTAAGGCTAAAGCAGAAGAGCTAAAAAAACAAATGGAAAATAAAGAACATGTTGATTACGAACATTTTTCTGCAGAACTTGAAAAATCACTTACTCGTGTAAAGATTGCTGATAAGTGGAGAACAAAAAAATATAGAAAATAAAATGAGTAAATTTTATGTAGTTGCAACACCAATAGGGAATATGGGAGACATTACTCTTCGTGCGATTGAAACACTGAAAGAAGTAGATTTGATATTATGTGAAGATACTCGGGAGACAAAAAAGATTTTAAATAAATATAATATCAATACGCCTACTATGAGCTATCATAGTCAAAGTAAATTAAATAAAATAGATAAAATATTTAAATTACTAGAAGAAGGGAAAAATTTAGCATTAGTTTCTGATGCTGGTACTCCAACTATTTCAGATCCAGGAGCAATGCTTATTTCTAAAATTAAAGAAAGAAATGATGAACTTGGACATTCAATGTCCAAGTGGACATCGGATGTCCAAGTGTTTCCTATACCTGGAGCTACAGCCATAATAGCTGCACTTTCAGCTTCTGGACTTCCAACTCACGAATTTACTTTTCTTGGTTTTATTCCTCATAAAAAGGGAAGAGAGACATTATTCAAAGAGATAGCTCTATCAAAGAGAACTATGGTTTTTTATGAATCTCCACATCGTATTTTAAAAACCCTAGAATCATTAAATAAATTTTGTCCAAATAAAAAAGTTTGTATTGCTCGTGAATTAACAAAAATTTACGAAGAATTTAAAACAGGTTCTCCATTAGAGCTTTTAGACTATTTAACAAAAAATCCAATAAAACAAAAAGGGGAGTTTACGGTACTGGTTTCTTAAAAAGCCTTATTTTATAAGTATTTTCTTTAATTTGAATATTTTTACTTGACATTTAGTTTGGTATATGCTATACTTTTTGTAACGAAGTCAGTTTTTAATGATTTCGATTTATTCGCTAGTTAGCCAGCGATCCAGCAGGAAAAGTCTAACTTGCTCAATTATGCATTATTTATCTAGAAAAAGTTTAGATCACAGATGAACTAAACTTGGATGACAGATATATAAATTACATAATTGTAGGACAAAATTGACGAAGTCATCCAAAAGTTTTCCAGAGTTAGTGAGTGTTATATGGAAAACTTAAAAAACACTCCACGGCCCCAATGTTTATGACGTGTGGGGCCTTTCTATTTTTATTATAAAATTAGATAAACAAAAAGAGAGGTAATGGTTTATTACCTCTCTACTTTTACAAAATAATGACCCCGCTCTTTTCTTTTTATTTCTTTTTTTGTATTAATTCTATTTTTAAAAAAATTTGTTCTATTTAGAACAAACCCTGAAATAAAGAAATAACAAACTTTTTTCGAAAAAAGAAAATCTTCTTTCAAAATTTCTTCTTCCGAAATTTCTTTATAAAGTTCACCAGATTTCCCCCTTACTTCTTCTAGTACTTGCTCATCAGAGTTAAAAGAAAAAGTTTTTATTTCTTCTGATAAAAAATTTACAAAAAAATACAAATTATACATAAGAACACTCCTTTCTTTTTTTCTTCTTAAATATAGACTTTTTATTTTATATGTCAAATGGTAGTTTTTAGAGTAGATCTTCTGGGTCTACAGATACTTCATAGGAAAATGGAAGAGAAGAGAGTAGATTAAACAGGTTTTGGTCTATGGAAGAATTATGAGAAAGCTCTAGTAAAGACCACTTTTTAGGGTCTATTTTTATTAAGGCGTTGGTAACATATTGATTTTTGTTTTTTGCAATAAATCCACTAAAAATATCAGGATTATATTCTTTAAAAAGTTCATCTAATATTTTTTTTGCTTCTATTGAACCTTCTTTGTCTCCCAGGTATGTAATTTTAATAAATCTTTTAAATGGTGGATAATTGAGATTTTTTCTATCTTGTATTTCTTCTCGTATAAATGGAAGCAAATTTTCTGATTTAATTGCTAATATAGCAGGATCTTTTTTATTTTTTGTTTGAATAATGAGTTTTCTGTCAGTTTTAGAAAGTATTGAAAGTAAAAGCTGAATTATTTTCTCACTCATTTTGTAATTTGGAATACTCCAAAGAGCATCAAAAGAAGCAATAACAGATAAATTAACTTTTTCTTTTAAATAAAAGAAAGTCATTTCTGTACCTATTAATATTTTACCAACATCTTCTCTACCGGAGGCGGATCCGCCTTTGACGGAAAATTCTTTTATTATTTTCTCCGCTGCAGTAGCAGTTTTTATTGATTCTTTATCTAATTTAAAGATTTTAATTTTAGGGAATTTATTTTTTATTTCTTCATAAATTGTATCTATTCCTATACCAAGTGGTATCAGATTCCAGCTTCCACAATTGTCGCATTTTGTTTCAGGATCTTTTTCTATATTGCATTTATTACAAATAAACATTCTTTTTTTGCCATCACGTGTAAGATAAAGCACAAGTGGTGCTAAACATTTCTCACAATTTATAGTTTCATTACAATCTTTACATACTGTATATGTAGCTAGGCCCTTTCTTAATGAGAATATAAATACATTCTTTTTATTTTCTAATGTATTTTTTATTTCTTCTAAATTATCTTCTGAAAACATTTTATATTTAGATGTTAAACTTTTTTGTTGAGATTCATCTTCTTTTTTTCTCTCATCTTTATCTATGTTTGGATTTATTATTTTTATATTTATATCACTGAAATTAGTCCTAAAAGATAGAGGATATATTTCACCAAAACTATCTGTATCTTTCCTACTTATCGTTTCATATCGTAATAATGTATCTCCTAATATAAATTTCGCATTGATTTTTGAAGCAAAAAGTTCTGCAAAGATTCGTAAATCAAAATGAGGTCTTGGAATCATTTTATAAACATTTGAACTTTCATGTTCTACTATTATTACTCCTAAATCAGTACGAGGAATAGATAAAAATGGAGTAGTTCCTAGAATCAAAACTCCATGAGATAAATTTATTATTTGTTTATATTGTTCTATTACTTTTTTAGGTTTTAGTCCTCCATGTATAAAAAAAGTAAAGTTTTCAATACCTTTTGAAAGAGATTGATAGAATATCTCTATGTCATATTCTGTAGGCAACACCATGAAAACAGATTTTTTGAGAGCAAATTGTCCACGAATTAGAGTTTTATAATAAGAGATACGGTCTTCTAACTGAGCTTGTAGAAGTAACTTTTCTGTTTTGATATTTTTATCAAAAATTTTTTTTATGATTGGATTATTGTTTTCATTTAAAGCAGATTGATTGTTTGTAGAAAATTTAACTATTTCATCATATTTTTCTCTAAAAATAGAAGGTATGAGAGAGACCACACCACTATTCTTTTTTGAAACAAAATAAGTACTTAATAAAAGTGTAGATTCTATAAATTCATTTCTAAAGATAGAATGTTCTTTTATCTCATTTATTTTTTTTAACTTAAAAGACATTTCTTTTATTCCTGATTTCATATTAGTCAAATCTTCACAAGAAACTACTAAGCCTAAAATTTTTTTATTACGCACAAGAACACTCACAATGCTTCCATTTTTGATATCTTTTGCCGTAAAATAAGTCAAATCTGTTTTAAAAATTCCTTTTTGAAGTGGTATTATTGTCACAATTTTCATCTTTTCATTCTAGCATAATTTGTGATATATTTACCTTATGGGTATTTTTTCAAGAAAATTAGGGATAGATTTAGGAACAGCAAATACATTAGTATTTTTACCAGGCAAAGGGATAGTTTTAAATGAACCTTCTGTAGTCGCTGTATCTTTACAAAACAATAAGATTTTGGCTATAGGTTTTGAGGCTAAAGATATGATAGGAAAAACGCCAGATACAATAATTACTTATTGTCCTATGAAAGATGGAGTCATTGCTGATTATAGAGTTACAGAAGCTATGCTTCATTATTTTATAAATAAAGCACTGGGTAAATTTAATCTTTTTAAACCAGATGTTATGGTGTCTGTTCCTGCTGGAGTCACCTCTACAGAACGTAGAGCAGTAGTAGAAGCAGCAATACGTGCAGGTGCTAGAAATGCTTATGTAGTGAAAGAGCCTATACTAGCTGCGATAGGTGCAGGTATACCTATTTATGAATCAAAAGGATATATGGTTGTAGACATCGGTGGTGGTACTACAGATGTGGCTGTGATTTCTTTAGGAGGTATAGTCGCTTCCACTTCAGTAAAATGTGCAGGAAATAAAATTGATCAAGCTATCGCTGATTATATTAAAAAAACTTTTAATTTAGCTATTGGAGACAGAACTGCAGAAGAAGTAAAGATAAAAATTGGTGCTGCTCTTTCTCTTGAAGAAGAATTAAAAGTTACAATAAAAGGAAGAGATTTCATACAAGGGTTGCCTAGGTCTGCTCAAGTAGGGACTAATGAAATAGTAAAAGCTATCGATGGAGAACTAAAACAAATAATAAAAGCTATTAAAGATGTGTTGCAAGAAACTCCTCCTGAGCTTGCATCTGATATTATTGACTATGGAATTATTATGACAGGTGGCTCTTCTCAATTACGTAATTTAACTGATTTAGTTTATAGAAAAACTGGAGTAAAAGCTACGCTTGCTGAAGATGCTCTCTTTTGTGTTGTGAAAGGTACTGGCCTAGCATTAGAACATTTGGATGTTTATAAAAAAACAGTTTTAAGTAAAAAATAGGCAACTAGGCACTAGGAAACTAGCTAAAGCCTAAAGTCTAAAGTCTATGATTTCACAACATTTAGATAAAAATAATTTACACCATGCATATTTAATAGAAGGTGTAAGAGATGAGATTATACCTGAAATTTTTAAATTTTTAGAAGATCTAGGTGTTAAAACTGCTAATAATCCAGATTTTTATTATATGTCTTTTGATTCTTTTAAAATTGATGATGCTCATAATCTAAAATCTATACAATATGAAAAAAGTTTTTCTTTAGGTAAAAAAATAATTTTAATTTCTGCTAATAATTTTTTATTAGAAGCTCAAAATACTTTACTTAAGATATTTGAAGAACCAATAGAAAATACTCATTTTTTTTTAATTGTGCCTAATAAAAATATTTTATTAAAAACTTTACTATCTAGATTTTATTTAATTCAAATAAAGTCAAACTTATTAGTGGAAGAATTAAAATATGCAGAAAAATTTATTTTAATGCCACTAAAAAATAGATTAGATTTCATTAAAGAATTATTAGTAGAAGAAGAAAATGAGGATGAAGAAGATTCATCTATTCAAATACAAAGTACTCGTGCAAAAGCATTAAGATTCCTAAATGCACTTGAATTTTCTTTGCAAAATAAAATTGTAATAAATTTTTCCGGCTTAACCCTTCCCGGAATACCGGTTAGGACCCACACCGTTCAAAATTCATTACAACTTTGTTTTGCTCATATTTTTAAAATTCGTGAATTTATCAATCAACCAGGTTCTTCTGTAAAAAATTTAATGGAATCTATTGCACTTAAAATACCTAATTTTTAAATTTTATCATTAAATGATATGATATATAGATATGCAATATAATTTTTCAAATTTTAAATTAGAAATAAATAAAATAGCAGAATATTTAGGTAAAGGATATAGTCAACTAAATATTGGTCGTGCATCACCTATGATACTCGATAGTGTATCTGTAGAATCATATGGTTCACGTGTTCCATTAAAAAATATTGCTTCAGTTTCTATTGAAGATCCGAAAACTCTTCGCATCATTCCTTGGGATAAAAATCAAATTAAAGAAATTGAAAAAGTTATAATATCTTCTAATCTAGGATTATCTGTAGCTGTAGATGGTGGAGGTATAAGAGTTATTTTTCCACAATTAACGACAGAGACGAGACAAACTCTCGTGAAAGTTTTAAAAGAAAAATTAGAAGAAAGTAGAATAACAGTACGCAAGGAACGTGAAAGAATTTGGGATGAAATTCAAAAACTAGAAAAAGATGGTCAGATCACAGAAGATGAGAAATTTAAAGCAAAAGAAGATTTACAAAAAACGATAGATGAAATAAATCAAAAGCTGGAAGATGTTTTTAAAAAAAAAGAAAAAGAAGTAATTGGATAATATTATGAATATATTAATTTTCGTTGTAATTTTATTAGTTTTAGTTTTAGTTCACGAATTTGGACATTTTTCTACTGCAAAGTTTTTTGGAATAAGAGTTGATGAATTTGGTTTTGGTTTTCCTCCTAAATTATTTTCTGTTAAAAGAGGGGAGACAGAATATAGTATTAATCTTTTACCAATCGGTGGATTCGTAAAAATTTTTGGCGAGAATCCTGATGAGGAAAATACCTCTGGGCCTGATTCTTCTAGAAGTTTTGTAAATAAACCAAAATATAAACAAGCCATAGTATTATTTGCAGGAGTTTTTGCTAATTTTTTACTTGCATGGATTTTATTTTCTATTGGTTTTATTTCAGGTCTTCCTACTTCAGTCGGAAGTGAACCAGAAGGGTATGAAGTTTCAAATGCATATTTGGTCGTGGTTTCCGTTTTAGCTGATTCACCAGCTGAAAAAGGAGGATTAAAATCTGGAGACAAAATAATTTCAATTCAAAACAGAAATGATTTTATTAAAGAAATTAATCCAGATGTATTGAAATCTTTTATAATTTCTCATGGAGAGAAAGAGATTGAAATTGCTTATGTAAGAGGAAGTAATTCAGACTCAAATATTGCTCATATTGCTAAAATAACACCTACCAAAAGTTCTTTAGATGAAAATCCTACTATAGGTATAGCAATGGATGAAATAGGAACCCTTAAATTGCCTTTTTTAAGAGCTTTTTGGGAAGGATTAAAACTAGACTGGTCTATGACAAAAGGTACTGTTATAGGGCTTTATACGCTCATAAAAGAGGGAATAATGGGGAAAGGTAGCTTTTCATCAGTTACAGGACCTGTTGGAATGGTAGGTATAGTAGGTGATGCTTATCAATTTGGTTTTGTATATTTATTGTCTTTTGCAGGGTTAATCTCAGTAAATTTAGCAATAATAAATCTTTTGCCATTCCCAGCGTTAGATGGTGGACGTTTATTTTTTTTACTTATTGAAAAAATAAAAGGTTCTAGAATAAATCAAAAATTTGCAAATGGTGCAAATATGGTAGGTTTTGTAATTCTAATTATTTTGATGCTTTTTGTTACTTATCACGACATAATTAAACTATTTTAGTTCCCCACAAGTTGAACTTGTGGGGAAATTATTTTTGATAAAAATATCATTACAGGGTATAATCTATAAATGCTTTTAAATTTAGTTAAGATATTTTTGCCTATGATAGTGGCTCTTTTAATAGGGCTTTTTATCACACCAACTGCAACACATTTTTTTTATAAATATAAAATGTGGAAGAAATATTCTCGCAATGAGTCTGCTAATATAGATTTTCAAAAAATTCATAATGAAAAAGATGAGCTCAATACACCAAGAATCGGTGGAATAATAATTTGGGTTTCTATACTTTTTTCAACTTTAATTTTTTATTTTATATCAATTTTATTTCCAGGAGAAATCACGGAGAAAATAAATTTCTTAAGCAAGAATCAAACCCTCATTCTTCTTTTAGTTTTACTTTTTGGATCATTACTTGGTCTTTGGGATGATTTAATGCAAATTTATGGTACAGGCAAAATTGCTAAAGATGATAAATCTTGGCGAAAATGGAAAGCATTTTTAGTACTTTTCATTTCTTTTTTAATTGGACTTTGGTTTTATTATAAATTGGGTATGGTTTCAATAAATATTCCATTTGGAGGAGAAATATATTTAGGAATTTTAATTATTCCATTTTTTATTATTGTTGCATTAGCTACTTTCTCAGGTGGTGTGATAGATGGTATAGATGGGCTTTCAGGAGGTGTATTATCTTCTATTTTTGCTGCATACTCTGTCATAGCTTATACAAATAATCAAATAGATATAGCAGCTTTTTGTGCTGTTATTACAGGAGCAATATTAGCATTTCTTTGGTTTAATATTCCACCAGCAAGATTTTATATGGGTGAGACGGGAATGATAGGACTTACTATAACCTTAGCAACAATAGCTTTTTTAACAGATTCTGTTTTAGTTCTCCCAATTGTTGCTATGCCTCTCGTTATAAGTTCTGCTTCTGTTATTTTACAAATTTTTTCAAAAAAATTAAGAAGAGGGAAAAAGATATTTAAACTTGCTCCTATTCATCATCATTTTGAAGCTATTGGTTGGCCATCTTATAAAGTTACAATGCGTTTCTGGATTTTGTCTGTTGCTTTTTCTATTATAGGTATAATTTTAGCTGTGATAAGTAAATGAAGGTAGTTATAAAGTAGAAAGTTAGAAAGTTCATAAAGTAAATTCAAAAACAAAATGCATACAAAAGAAAAAAAAGTAGACAAATTTTTTTTAATAATCATTTCTTTTTTAATATCTATTGGAGTTGCAGTTTTTATTTCTTCATCTTTGGGTATTTTAGCTAAAAATGAAAGCACATTTTATTCTGTACTTTTTAGTCAATTAGTTCTTGGTTTTGGTTTTGGTTTTATTGGAATGTATTTTGCTCTTAAAATAGATTATAAATTTTGGCGTAAATATTCTTTTTATATTCTTTTAGTATCTATACTTGTTACTGCTGCAGTATTTATCCCAAATTTAGGATGGAGTCATTTAGGTGCAAAAAGATGGATAGATTTTGGTTTTACTAGATTTCAACCAGTAGAAATATTAAAATTTGGTTTTGTTATTTATTTTGCTGCTTGGCTTTCTTGGGTTAAAAATAAAGTTCAAGATTTTAAGTTTGGTATTCTTCCTTTAAGTATATTACTTGCTATTATTGCATTGATTTTATTTAATCAGCCTGATACTAAAAGTTTTATTTTAATAACAATCACTGGTATTTGTATGCTTTTTATTTCTGGAGTTTCTATGAAATATATTTCTTTAATAGGTGTAGGATCTGTAGTGCTACTCAGTGCTCTTGTATTTTTTACTCCATATCTCCAAGAACGTGTAAAGACTTTTATTAATCCATCACAAGACCCACAAGGTTCTTCTTATCAGATACAACAATCTTTAATAGCGATAGGTTCTGGTGGAATATTTGGTAGGGGATATGGTCAAAGTATTCAAAAATTTAGTTATTTACCAGAACCACAAGGAGATTCTATCTTTGCTGTAATAGGTGAAGAGTTTGGTTTTATAGGAAGTATAGGAATAATAATTCTTTATTTACTTTTTGTATTACGTGGACTTCGTATAGCAAACAATTCTCCAGATCTATTTAGTAGACTTTTGGTTTCAGGAATTGTTATACTGATTGTAGCTCAATCTTTTATGAATATCGCTTCTATCACTGGAGTTTTTCCATTAACAGGAGTGCCATTAGTTTTTATGAGTCATGGAGGTACATCACTTATGATAGATCTTATCGCTATAGGTATAGTACTTCAAATATCAAAATTTCAACAAAAACATTAATAATAATATAAGTATTATGAAAATAGTATTTACAGGAGGAGGAACAGGTGGACACTTTTATCCAATTATAGCTGTTGCTCAAAAAGTCAATCAAATAATGGATAAAGAGAAAATAATAGGAGCAAAGCTTTATTATTTTTCTGATGATCCGTATGATAAAGAAATGCTTTTTGAAAATGGACTTATTTATGAAGAAGTCTTTGCAGGAAAAATGCGTACGTATTTTTCTATAAAGAATTTTTTTGATATTTTTAGAATGTTTTTTGGATCTATAAATGCAATTTATAAAATATTTTCAATTTATCCAGACGTTGTTTTTGGTAAAGGTGGATATGCTTCTTTTCCAACTGTTCTTGCTGCGAGAATTTTACATATTCCTATTTTAATTCATGAATCAGATTCTGTACCTGGTAGAGTAAATAAATGGGCAGGGCATTTTGTCAAAAAAATAGCTATATCTTTTAAAGATACAGCAGATTATTTTCCTAAAAAGAGAGTCGCATGGACAGGACATCCAATAAGAACTGAGATAGAAAATTTTGCTCCACACGAAGAAGCACTTAAATATTTTAAATTAGAATCTGATTTACCAGTCATTCTAATCTTAGGTGGTTCACAAGGTGCTGAACTTATAAATAATATAATACTCGATGCATTACCAAGACTTGTGAAGAATTTTCAAATTATTCATCAAATAGGAGTTAATAATTTTAAAAGTGTTTCTGCTAGAGCAAAAGTTGTATTAGAAGATAAACAAGAAAAAGCAAGATATTTTCCTTTTGCTTTTTTAAATCCTCTTGCAATGAAAATGGCTGCTGGTGTGGCTACTATTGTAGTCTCTAGAGCAGGTTCTACTATATTTGAAATAGCATCTTGGGGTGTACCATCTATTTTGATTCCAATAACAACAACAAATGGTGATCATCAAAGAAAGAATGCTTTTAGTTATGCTCACACGGGAGCATGTAATGTCATAGAAGAAGCAAATATGACTGCAAATATTTTGAGTTCAGAAATTGAAAGAATAGTGGAAGATAAAGAAATATGGAACAATATGGCTAATAGTGCAAAAGCATTTAATAAACCCGACGCTGCATACAAAATAGCTAGAGAGCTTGTAGACATAGCTTTGAGTCACGAGAAATAGATGCTAAAATATATAAATGCAAGAAATTAAAGTTGTTACAAGATTTGCGCCTTCACCTACGGGTTTTATGCATGTTGGTGGTATTCGTACTGCTTTATACGCTTGGCTTTGGGCTAAAAAAAATAATGGCACTTTTATATTACGTATTGAAGATACAGATAAAAAAAGGGAAGTCGCAGGGTCTATCAAACATATTATCGAATCATTAAATTGGCTAGGAATTAATTGGGATGAAGGTCCAAATATTGGAGGGTCACATGCTTCTTATTTACAATCAGAAAGATTAGATTTATATAAAAAATATGCACAAATTTTAATTGATAAAGGTTTGGCATATCCTGATCCATACACTGAAGAAGAAGTAGGAATATTTCGTGACCAAGCAGAACTCGCAAAAAAACCATTTTTATATAGAGAACACAGGCCAGAAACATTTAATGTATGGGACGATATGAAACCACTTCGTTTTAAAACTCCTGAAATAAAAAGTTATAAATGGAATGATTTAGTTTATGGAGATCTTTCAGCTGGGCCTGAAGCACTAGATGATTTTATTTTAATAAAAAGTGATGGTTATCCGACATATAACTTTGCACACATTGTAGATGATATTGAGATGGGTGTGACACATGTTATGCGTGGACAAGAATTTATCTCTTCTACTCCTAAGTTTTTATCTATTTATGAAGCATTAGGTATCAAACCTCCATTTTATGCTACATTGCCACCAATAATGGGTGCAGATGGAAAGAAAAAACTTGGAAAGAGAGATGGTGCAAAGGATGTTTTAGAATATAGAAATGAAGGATATTTACCTGAAGCTATGATTAATTTCTTAGCTCTTTTAGGTTGGAATCCTGGAGATGAAAGAGAGATATTTACTGTAGATGAGCTTATAAAAGTTTTTAACATTTCTCGTATAGGACATTCTGGAGCACAGATGAATTTAGAAAAATTAGATTGGATAAACAAAGAACATATAAAGAAACTTTCGAATGAAGAATTAAAAGAAAATATCTTTAAATATATACCCAATAATGAATTAAAAGATTTAATTAATATAAAAAATCAGCTTTTGGAAATTATTTCTAAGAGAATTTCTAAGTGGGGTGACGTAAAAGAAATGATAGAAAAAGGAGAGTTGGACTTCTTTTACAAAGAGCCTAAATTCTCAAAAGAAAAGCTAATTTACAAAAATGTTTCTTTAGAAATAATTTCCAATAATTTAAAACAAGCAATAAATGCATTAGAAAGTTTAAAAGAAAAAGATTTTATTGTAGAAAATATTAAAAATGTTTTGATGCAGATAGCTAATAATTTAGATAGTAGGGGAGAATTGTTGCATCCTGTAAGGTATGCTTTGTCTGGACTTGATAAATCACCAGATCCATTTATTATTGCAGAAATTTTAGGAAAAAATGAAACTTTATCACGATTACAAAAGGTTATATAGATTTGTAGTAATATTATTTTTAGGGATTTTAGTATTAATTCCTATTATTTTTTCTAATGCACAGACAGCAGATGAACTAAATAATAAAATAGATCAAAAAAATGCAGATATAAATAAACTAGAACAAGAAATAGCTCAATATCAATCTCAGATTAATGATCTAGGAAAGCATAAAAGTTCTTTAAATAGTTCTATACAACAATTAGATTTAAGTAGAAAAAAATTAAATGCTGATATATCTGTGACTCAATCTAAAATAGATAAAACTAATTTAAAAATACAAGAATTAAGTTTAAACATAAATAATAAAAAAGATATCATTTCAAACAATATAGATGCTATTTCTATAAACATAAAGAGAATAAATGAGATTGAACAAAATGATCTAGTGGAGACAGTCTTATCAGAGAATGATTTTACACTTATTTGGAATGATATAGATAATATGTCCACTTTGACTGATATATTAAGAGAAACAACTTTTAAATTAAAAGAAGCAAAAAGTAATCTAGAAGATACAAGAAAAGAAACAACTGATGCAAAAAATGAACTTCTTACTCTTAAATCTAAATTAAATGATCAGAAAAAAATAGTAGACCAAAATACTTTAGAAAAAAAGAAACTTTTATCACAAACAAAAAATAGTGAAGCTCTATATCAAAAATTATTAAAAGATAGACTTGCAAAGAAAGAAGCATTTGAAAAAGAAGTAGAAAGATATGAATCACAATTAAAATTCATATTGAACCCATCTTTACTTCCACAAAAAGGAATTTTATCTTGGCCACTTGATAATATATATGTGACACAACTATTTGGTATCACAAAAGATTCTAAACGTTTATATGCATCAGGATCACATAGTGGAGTTGATTTTAGAGCTTCTATAGGCACACCAGTCAAATCTGTTGCAGATGGTATAGTAGCTGGAGTTGGTGATACAGACATAACTTGTGCTTATGCTTCTTTTGGTAAATTTATATTTATACAGCATGATAATGGATTATCTACTACATATGGGCATCTTTCTCTTATTAAGGTTTCAAAGGGTCAAAGAGTAAATAGGGGTGATATAATAGGTTATTCTGGAAATACAGGACATTCGACAGGTCCACATTTACATCTTACTGTTTATGCTGCAGAGGCAGCTAAAATGGAAACAAGGCCTAGTAAGGCTTGTGGAGGACGTTCTTATACTATGCCTATAGCTCCTACAAATGCATATTTAGACCCTATGTATTATTTACCATCTTATTAATAAAATAGTAAAATTAACAGTTTATCTTGCCGAGATTAAAGATATAATGGTAAAATAAAAGTATGGAAAAAACTATTATAAAAAACAAAGAAGAAAATAAATTTTCTAAAACTAATCAAAGTGGTTTCATTAAATTAATAATTTTTATAGTTATTGGTTTATTTTTGTTAAAATATTTTAATATAAGTATCAATGATATAATATATTGGATAAAAGAATTACTTAATAATGTTTTTTAATTTAAAAATTAAAATGACTAAAAAAAATAATTTTGAAAAAGGAATAAGCATAATAAGTATTTTAATATTAGGATTCATTCTTATTTTAGTTCTTAGTTATTTTAAAATAAGTGTCAGATCTGTAATAGAAAGCCCTGAAGCACAAGATAATATAACATATGTCGGGGGAGGTACTAGAAATCTTTGGAATGATTATTTAGAAAAACCAGCATCATATTTATGGAATGATATTTTTATAGATATTTTTTGGGCATCTTTTGTAGATAATATGGAAAGAATTCGTGATGGTAAACCTACTGATTACGAAAATTCTGCTCCTACTCTTAACAAATAGGGAATAATACATTTTAGTATTTTTTGTACTAATTTATTTAATTAATAGTACGTCGCACAATATACCTTTACGGCATAGTTATTATTAATAAAGACTATCTGCAAGAGCTAGATAATTCATAACCAGCCTTTTCTGCATCTCCTGATGTTGCAAAATATATTCTATTTTCTTGTTTGATAGTTTTTCCAGATGAACAAGCTAAAGAATAATATTTACTTCCCCTAGATGAACCAAAGAAATTTCCTGAAGTCGAAATTTTTGGTTTTATTAAACTATTTGAAATTTGACCTATATCAGTTAAATTTTGATCTATAGATCCTATGACATTTGCTTCTTGGCCCGTATATTCGATTTTAAGGCCTTTTGTTGTTTGTTCTTTAGATAATCTACCTAATTCAAATGAACCTAAGCCAACTAAGATTATTATACTAATTATTAAGATATCTTTTCCTTTATCACTTTCTATGAAGTTTGTTATTATTAGCTTGATTTTTTCCATATAATTGTTTATACTTGATTTTATTGATTTGTAAGTAAATATTAACATTAAATAGTATAAAAACATATGGCACATAGAAAGGCTGGCGGAACCGCGAAAAATTTAAGAGATTCTAATCCAAAGTACCTTGGTACAAAGCTTGCTGATGGTCAAAAGGCTCAATCTGGCTCTATAATCATTCGTCAACGTGGTACAGTAATCATGGCTGGTAATAACGTATCTATAGGCAAAGATCATACATTATTTGCTTTAAAGCCAGGAATAGTCAAATTTAGCTCAAAAAGAAAAACTTCTTTTAATGGTAAAGTTGTTGTAAAAAAGATAGTAAATATAATATAACTTCCCTTCTAATAAATATAAAAAATCCCCATCATCGTGGGGATTTTT
>PFOY01000030.1:877-8581 GCA_002792755.1 Candidatus Nomurabacteria bacterium CG_4_10_14_0_2_um_filter_30_12 | reverse complement strand
AAATTTTTTGGTTTTCAGGTGTGTATGATGTTTTAATTTCTTTTCCACATTTAGCACATTTCATATCCCAAAGAGACCGTGGATTTCGTGCTTTCATTCTTCTTTCATGTCTACAATTAAAACATTGTTTTGGTAGGGGCAACCCCATTTTTTTATAAAATCCAATTTCGCGATTTATTAAACGATAGTTCTTGTTACATTTTTCACATTCTAAAATTTCATTAACTAATTCATCTGAATAATCTTTTGGTGTAGTGGGTAAATCACTTAGTTTTATGGTTTCTTGTCCACTGGTGCTAGGGATATCGTCTTTCCACCTAAAACCTTCCTTTAAGGCTTTTTCTTTAGTTAGAGGCATATACTCATTTACAATTGCTTCGTTATAAGCAAATGGACTAAGAGAGTATGGTAAAAATTTTCCCCACTCTCCATCTATTTTCATTTTTTCTAATAATTTTTCTTTTAAAACAAAATACTCTTCTTTGGAATATTGTTTATTAAAAATGCAGTAAGATTTTTTACGGAGACCATAACATCCAAAAATATTATCACAATTAAAACAGGCTTCAGAATAAAAAACATCATGGGAGTCAACAATGGTCTGTGAACCAATAATTTTATTACTACCAAGCATAGTTAAACATTGATAACATTCTGACGCATTACCTGTAAAAGATAAGTCGTAAGAATCTATGGCTTCACGAACAGTAAAACAAAACTTTGAATTTTCCCCGCTTTTAATGTCAAAAGAATAGTGAATATTATGTGCATTGTAAATGTGATTACCCGATACATCACTATTCCTAAATCCAAAAAATGACCTTTGCGGTAAACTCCGCTTTAATTCTTCTTTTTTAGCCAGAATATTTTTTATGGTTTCTAGTTTTGATAAAGGATTTTCTTTTATAAATTTTTCATACTCGGCTTTTGTTTTCTGTTCGTTGAAAATGCAATACGACTTATTTACAAGACCGACACAACCGATGCAATTTAAAAGTCCTCGGCAATCAAAAAGTCCTATACTTTCAGCACAACCATCACATTCCTCAGAGTAAAATAATTTATTGCAATTAAGACAATCAATGCATTCATAGCACGATTCTGATTTGAAAAGATAAAGATTATCTATGGAGTCGCGGCAATTCCAAACTATGTGTCCATAATCACAATCCTCATCATTGAGACCGCCAAATATTAAATAACAATTTTTACTATTATCAATTTGATTAGAATACTGACAATTTTCTGATATTACGCTCCAAAGGGAAAGGTGTGGGACTTTATTAAATAATTCTCCTAATTGTTCAAAAAAAGATTTTTTAAAATCTATATCTACTCCGTAAGCCATTACATCCCAGTCATCACTCCACCATTCGGGAATGTCATATACAGGAAATTTTGTCTCGGAGTGATATGCTGACACAATAATTTTGCCAGACTTACTGCAAGGTCTTTTATATAAAGTTTTAAAGTTTCTAAAAGCAGTGCGCAGTTTTTGGCGACATAATGGACAAATTTCTGGTAAAGGCATATCCATTTTTTCATAAAACCCAAAATCATCTGGTTCGATAGCGAACTCCTGTTTGCAATTTTGGCAAATTCTATTCTCCGATTTCATAACTTCATTTTAACACTTTTTTCAATAAAATGTTATTATCCTTATATGCTAAAAAAAGCTATAGAATTTGCCAATAAAAAATTTGAGGCAACGGGTCAGAAAAATCATTTTCCCCGAGTACTCGCGGTTCTTCAAAGTGAATTTCATATTGATGAGACAGAATTACTTACTGCTGCAATTTTGCATGACACTTTGGAAGATACTGATACAACCTATGAAGAATTGGAAAATATTTTTTCAAAACCTGTTGCGGATTTGGTGCAAGAAGTTTCTCATCCTAAAAATTACAACAAAGAACAAAAATTAGAATTTTATGAAAAGTTAAAAACTATATCACCTAAAGCCAAAATGATTAAATTTGCTGATTTTACGGATAATTTAAGAAATATAATTTTACAGAGAAAGGCAGATCCAAAAAGTCCTTATCATAATCAATATATTCTCCTAATTAGAGATTTTTTAAAAAGTTGTCCAGATTCTAGCGAAAAAGAACTTGTTTTTAAATTAACAAAAGATTTAGAAGTTTTTGTTACAGAATAATTTCTGGATAGCCCTTCTCCGCCAAAAAAATCCCCGCCCCGCATTCCTCCCGCGCCCTCCTGCGGGGCGGAAACCCAATCCCGCCGAATTTCAAAAACATTAGTCTCGGTTTTGCGAATCCTCCCTCCCGCAAAATAGTTTCGCAAAACCGAGTCCATTTCGTATTGGTATTGCGTGCCTCGCTTTTCTCCTTTGGAGAAACTGTGTATCACACAGGCGTGCGTAGCACGCGCGAGGCACGCTGGAGATTTTCAGCTATTTTTGATAAAGTAGGTTCTAGCGGTATCGTAAAGGTACTCTAGGATAGTGCCACCTTAATCAGTTTTCCCAGAGAGGCGGATAAAGTCCGAGTATGGTGTAAAATATGCCGCTGTAGCTCAGGTAGTAGAGCAACGAATTCGTAATTCGTGGGTCGGATGTGCAAGTCATCCCAGCGGCTCAGAAAATATGGAAAAAGATAATTTAGAAAAAGAAATAGAAGAATTGGAAGCTCAGACACAAGAGATAGATTTTTGGAATGATAAAAATAAAGCGCAGTCTATCTTAAAAAGAATTTCTGATTTAAAAAATAAGAAAGAAGGTTTTGGTAAATATAATAAAGGTAATGCTATTATTACTATTATTTCTGGTGCAGGAGGGGATGATGCTGAGGATTTTTCTAGAATGCTTTTAGATATGTATATGAAATATGCAGATAAGAAAAATTGGAAAATTTTATTTATTCATGAACATAAGAATGATTATGATGGGTACAGAAATGTTTCTTTTGAAATTGATGGTAAAAATTCTTATGGAATGTTGAAAAATGAGTCCGGAGTACATCGTCTTGTTCGCATTTCTCCATTTAATGCTAAAAAATTGAGGCATACTTCATTTTCTCTAGTTGAAGTATTGCCTAAATTTTCAAAATTAGAAGAAAAAGATTTTATGATCCCAGATGAAGATTTAAAAATAGAATATAGCCGTTCTAGTGGTCCTGGTGGTCAAAATGTTAACAAGAGAGAGACTGCAGTAAGACTTATTCATATACCTACGAATATTTTTGTGCATGCTTCGGGTGAACGTTCACAAGAACAAAATAGAGAACGTGCATTATCAATACTTCGAGCTAAGATTTTTAAAAAAATGCTAGAAGAAAAGAAGAGTTTTGAAGAAATATATGAAAAGAATTATAATACAGAGATAGAATGGGGAAGTCAGATTCGGTCGTATGTACTACATCCATATAAAATGGTTAAAGATCATCGTACAGATGTTGAAACATCAAATATAGATGATGTATTGTCTGGAGACATCGATTTATTTATTGAGGCGGAGAAGAATTTATGATAAGATAGAAGAAGTATGATTTATTTTAATAATGTTTCAAAAGTTTATAATAAAGATTCTTTAGTTTTAAATGATATAACTTTAACTATTACATCTGGTGAATTTGTATCTATTGTTGGTCACTCTGGTGCTGGTAAGACTACGCTAGTTAAAATGATTTTAGCTGATGATGTACCAACTGAAGGGACAGTCTTTTTTGAGTCAATAAATATATTTAAATTAAAAGATGGTGACCTTACCAAGTTAAGAAGGAGAATAGGTGTTGTTTTTCAAGATTTTAAATTATTAGGCAATAAAACGGCATATGAAAATATAGCTTTTGCTATGGAAGCTGTAGGTAAAACTAATGAAGAAATAGAAAGTGATGTACCACATGTTTTAGAACTTGTAGATTTAGGTAGTAAAATGTTTAATTTTCCTCATCAAATGTCTGGTGGCGAGCAACAACGTCTTGCTATTGCTCGTGCTATTATAAATCAACCTGAGCTCATTATTGCAGATGAACCTACAGGTAATTTGGATGCTATCAATACATATGAAATAGTTCAAATCTTAAAAAAGATAAATGATTTAGGTACGACTGTTATTCTTACTACACACAATCGTGGTGTTATTGATTCGATTGGTAAAAGGGTGATTACTATGGAAAAAGGTAGGATTATTAGAGATGACAAAGATAGTAAAAATACTATATAAAGATAAAATTTAGTTGTGATATAATTATAAATATATATGGTAATGATTGAATTAAAAAGAATTATAAAGGCTGGATTTATAAATTTTGCTAGAAGTGGAGTTATTTCTTGGGCTGCTGTACTTGTCGTCACTATTACACTTTCTGTTATTACAGCTATCATATTATTGCAAGCGGTATTACATTTTTCATTAGATCAGATAAAAGATAAAGTAGATGTGACGATTTATTTTAATGTTAATGCAGAAGAAAGTAAGATAATATCTCTTAAAGAATCTTTAGAGAAATTACCAGAAGTAGAGAAGGTATCTTATTTTAGTGCGAATGAATCATTAAAATTATTTCGTGAACGTCATCAAAATGATTATTCAACAATTGCTGCATTAGATGAAATAAGTAGCAATCCATTAGGTGGGTATTTAAATGTGAAAGCACGAGAAGTTTCTCAATATGAAAGTATTGCAAATTTTCTAAATGGAGATAATACACTTGTTTTAGGGTCTACTTCTATCGTAGATAAGATAAATTATCATCAAAATAAAATAGTAATAGATCGATTAAATAATATAATATCTGGAGCACAAAAATTAGGTTTTTTGGTTACATTAATTTTAATTATTATTTCAATAATTATTACTTTTAATACGATAAGGTTAGCTATCTTTATTTCAAAAGAAGAAATAGGTGTGATGCGTCTAGTAGGAGCTAGTAAAATGCGTGTTAGAGGTCCTTTTATGGTAGAAGGTGCTATATATGGTATTATTGCTACGATTTTCACTTTGATTATTTTTTTACCAGTGACTATTTATCTTGGAAACAATATGACGAATTTTTTAGGAATTAATGTTTATGATTATTATATTTCTAATTTATTTCAAATTTCAGTAATTGTTTTATTATCAGGTATATTTTTAGGTATAATTTCTAGTTTTATAGCTATTAGAAAATATCTTAACAAATAGTTATAAAGTAGAAAGCTTATAAAGTTTATAAAGTAGTTATGTTAAAACAAACAAAATATATCTTTGTAGTAGGAGGAGTTATTTCTGGAGTCGGAAAAGGTATTACTTCATCCTCACTTGGGCTTATTTTAAAAAATCGTGGACTAAAAGTTACTTCTATAAAAATTGATCCATATATAAATGTTGATGCAGGTACAATGAATCCAGTAGAACACGGTGAAGTTTTTGTGCTAAAAGATGGTGATGAGACAGATCAAGATATGGGCAATTATGAAAGATTTCTTAATTTAAATTTGACTCGTATAAATTACATGACGACAGGTAGGGTTTATAAGTCAGTCATAGAAAAAGAACGTAATTTAGAATATAAAGGTAAGTGCGTGCAAGTCGTACCCCATATTCCTTTTGAGGTTATTGAACGTATTAAAAAAGCAGGTAGTATTGCTGATGCTGATATTGTAATGATAGAGATAGGTGGAACTGTTGGTGAGTATGAAAACATACTTTTTCTTGAAGCAGCTAGAATGATGAAACTTGAATCTCCTAAAAATGTTGCTTTTATTATGGTTTCTTATTTACCAACACCACAAAAAGTTGGTGAAATGAAAACTAAACCAACACAACACGCAGTAAGGACATTAAATGGTTCAGGTATTCAGCCAGATATTTTAATAGCTAGAGCTGATGTTTCTCTTGATAAAAAAAGAAAAGAAAAAATTTCATTATTTTGTAATATACCGATTGATAACGTTATATCAGCTCCTGATGTTGATAGTATTTATGATATTCCATTAAATTTTGAGAAAGAAAAACTTTCATATAAAATTTGTGACATTTTAAATATTAAAGCAAAAAAACCAGATTTAAATGCTTGGAAAAAATGGAAGACTTTTGCGAAACATTCACATAATGGTAAAGAGATAGTTAAGATAGCAATGATAGGAAAATATTTTGAGACAGGAGATTTTGTTTTATCTGATTCTTATTTGTCTGTAATAGAAGCAATAAAATATTCAAGTTATATTCAGAACAGGAAACCTATTATGACTTGGCTTAATTCTACAGATTTTGAAAAAAATCCTGCAAAATTAAAAGAATTAAAAAAATATGATGGGATAATTATTCCTGGAGGTTTTGGCTCACGTGGTGTGGAAGGAAATCTAAGTGCTGTGAAATATGCTCGTGAAAATAAAATTCCTTATTTTGGTCTTTGCTATGGAATGCAAATGATAGTAATAGAATATGCACGAAATATTTTAGGATTGAAAGATGCTAATACAAAAGAAGTTAATCCAAGTTCAAAAAATATAGTAATAGA
Organism: Candidatus Nomurabacteria bacterium CG_4_10_14_0_2_um_filter_30_12; assembly: GCA_002792755.1. Classification (GTDB taxonomy): domain Bacteria; phylum Patescibacteriota; class Minisyncoccia; order Phycocordibacterales; family UBA9973; genus UBA9973. The sequence continues at coordinate 2,120 of PFOY01000030.1, read as the reverse complement.
TGTTATGGAATCACAAAAAGAAATTTTAAAAAATAATTCTTATGGTGGATCGATGCGTTTAGGAGAATATAAAGCAATATTGCGTGATGGTACTATTGCAAAAGGAGCTTATAAAATAAAAGAAATTTTAGAAAGACATCGTCATCGTTATGAGGTAAATCCTGCATTTGTAGCAGATCTTGAGGCTAAAGGTTTGGTATTTTCTGGTCGTTCTCCAGATGGACATTTGATGGAAATAGCAGAGCTTCCAAAGAGTGAACATCCATTTTTCTTAGGTACACAATTTCATCCAGAATTTTTAGCTCGTCCACTTTCACCACATCCTCTTTTTACTGGCTTCATAAAAGCTTGTATTAATAAGAAAAAATAAAAAATACAAAACAATATTTTTTATAGAGTTTTTATGATTTCTATTATTTCGTTTGGAATTTGTACACCTCTTTTATAAAGTTCAATAGCATAAAATTCCATTTCTTTGTAATTTTTCTGTTCATAATTATATGTCATTAGTGCATTATAAGCATCGATATAGTTTGGATTAATTTCTAAGGTTTTTAGCCAATTAATTTCTGCATCGTCATATCTTTTTTCTTGCCAATAAAGTAATCCTAGATTAAAGTAAGCATTATCATAATTAGGATTTATTTCTAACTCTTTTTTGTATTCATTTTCAGATTCCTTTAATTTATTTTTACTAGCATAAATAAGACCTAGGTTGTTATGAGCCATTGGTTCTTTAGGATTTAATTCTAAAGCCTTTAAAAATTCTTTTTCGGCATTATCTATATTTTTATCTAAATAATACATAGCTCCTAAATTATTATGATTAAATGCAAAACTTGGTGATGTTTCTGTAGCATTTTTCCAGAAATTGAATTTGTTTTTATAGTATTGATTACGATAAATTGTTACAGAAGAAAAAATTAGGATTATAAGTATGCTTATAAATAAAGCTATTTTTTTGTAATTAATTTCATAATTTATTTTTTTCTTTAAAAAAATACGTAGCTTGATATTACCTAAACCTAATATTATAAAAATAAATCCAAGCATAGGGATATAGATTCTATTTTCAGAAAATTCTGGTATAGTCCCTAATGGTTTTATTAATGTTAATAATATAAAAATAATAAACCATAAAAAACCAAAGAAAATTAATTTTAAATTTTTATTTTCATTTAAAATAAACCAAATAGTTAATAAAATTATAGAAATTATTCCATAAATCATAGACATATCAACT
>PFOY01000030.1:0-677 GCA_002792755.1 Candidatus Nomurabacteria bacterium CG_4_10_14_0_2_um_filter_30_12 | reverse complement strand
GTTTTCTAATATTTTTTTCCAATTTTCAAAAATTAAAACATAAGCTGTGCAGATTATTGGTAATATTACTGCTGTTTCTTTTGTAAATAAAGCAAGAGAAAAAAAAGTAAATGCCAAATAAGATTTTTTTTCTTTTTAGATTCTAAGAAATTTATAAAGAATATAAATGTTGGAAAAACAAAAATAGCTAAAAGAGCATCATTACGTCCAGAAATAAAAGCCACAGTTTGTGCTGTCAGTGGATGAATGCTAAAAAATAAAGTAAACAAAAATGCTATTTCTTTTTTTATTTTTAATTTAAGTAATAGAATAAAAAGTAGCAACATGGCCATAATATGCAATAACATATTACTAAAATGTGACATGAAAATAATAGCTCCTTCTCCAAATTGAGCATCGAGCATAAACGTTAGACGCAAGATAGGCCTATAAAATGTGCCGCCATTTTGTGGTGTTCTAAATATGTCTTCTTTAAATGCTTGAGGAATGTTTGATAGAGATTTATTAAATTTATATTGTCCTGTCACTAATACATTGTCATCTAAATAAACAATATTAAAAAAAAGTGTGGCTCCATAAATAAATAAAATTATAAAACTAATCCAAAAAAAAGGATGCCAAGATTCTAAAAATATTTTATATAATTTATTTTCTTTATTATCAATCATTTTTTTGTG